>NZ_SCND01000607.1:0-1871 GCF_005503585.1 Pseudomonas sp. 2VD | reverse complement strand
GCGGACGCCCCACGGCGGGCTGCCCAGGGCCTGCTGGAGAAACTGGACGAACAGCTTCACCTTCGGCGAGATGGTAGTCGCCGGGCAGGTCGCAACAGGTAAGGCGCCCCTGCTCGCCAAGGGCGGTAGCCATGCACAGGGCGCTGTAGCCGGTGAAGGTGCCGACCTCCAGCGCCCGCCGCGCACCGATCAGGGTCAGCAGCAAGGCGATGAACTGGCCCTGCTCGGGGGCGATCTGCCAGCGCGCGTTGGGCAGCTTCGCGGTTTCCTCGCGCAGGCGGGTCATCAGCGGGGTTTCCCGCAGCGAAACGTCCAGCAGGTAGCGGTAGAGGTTGTCGTCGAGGTTGAGGGTGCGGGTGGTCATCGGCCCTGACCTCCCCGCCTCAGGGCATCCGCGCCAAGGGTGACGGCGCAACCAGCACGCGCTTGGCGTCCAGGTACGCGCGTTGCCAGTAGCTGTTCTGCAGGCTGTCCAGGCGCACCGTGCCGCCGGTGCGCGGCGCATGCACGAAGCGACCCTCGCCGACGTAGATGCCGGCATGGCTCACAGTGCGTCCACCGGAGGTGGCGAAGAACACCAGGTCGCCGGTCTGCAGGGCCTGCACCGGCACGCTGGGCGCGCGCATGGAAATCATCTCGCGGGTCGAGCGCGGCAGCTTGATGCCGGTCATGTCGCGGTAGACGAAGTTGATCAGGCCGCTGCAATCGAAGCCCGAATCGGGCGTGTTGCCGCCCCAGCGGTAGGGCGTGCCGACCAGGCCGAGGGCACGGAACAGCACATCGTCGGCGGCGGGCGAGAAATTCGTCGCCGGACGGAATACGACCTGTTTGGCGGGCGCGGGGGGCGGCGCTTTGCTGGCGCAGGCGGTAAGCAGCGCAGCAAAGGCGAGGATCGAGAATCGGGCCAGTGCATGCATAGTGGAAGCCTTCCTGGTGAGGAATGCTTCCACTTTGCTACGACAAGTAGTTAAACGCAATACTTAAAGTAAAACTTTAAGTTTAGCGCTTGCTCGTCAGGGCGTCCTTGTAGCCGGGTTCGAGCACCCGCTTGGCTTCCATGTAGCTCAGGCTCCAGTAGCTGGAGTCCAGGCTGTCCACCCGCACCCCGCCGCCGCGACGGCTGGCGGAATGGATGAACTGGCCATCGCCGATGTAGATGCCGGCGTGGCTGACGCGGCCACGGCCACGGTTGTTGAAGAACAGCAGGTCGCCCGGCTGCAACTCGTCCTTGGAGACCAGCGGCACGTCCATATCGATGAGTTCGCGGGTGGAGCGCGGCAGCTTGATGCCGGCCTCCTCGCGGAACAGGTAGCCGACGAAGCCGCTGCAATCGAAGCCTTTCGCCGTCGTACCGCCGAAACGGTACGGCGTACCGATCAGTTCGAAAGCGCGCTCGAGGATGCTGGACGCCAGCGCAGGCGTACCAGCCGATGAATTGTCCGCCCCTTCGTCCTCAACATCCTGCCAAGCGATCGCGTCGCGTTCGACGTCGATGCTGCTCTTGGCTGCGGTCGGCTCTTTGGCGACCTGCGGCTCCGGCGAATGGCTGGCGCAAGCGGCCAGCAGCAGAACGAAACTCATGGGCACGAGGGGTGCTAAGCGTTTAAGCATGGGCACGACCGTGTCTCATTAGTTTTACTAGCGGGCTAATTTGCCTTCTCGATCAATCCTATGCAAGTTTTTTATCGATAAATGTGACTTACCACCTGCGGCATGATGTCTAAGGCTCGTCCTGTCATTTTCACATCGACCCGCTCGCTGAGGTCGGTCACGCCAGGATTCACCTCCGCGGTGAAGCCTCCCGCCTGCCGCGTGCGCAGCACCGGTTCGACGATATAGGGGAAGCTCGCGGTGGTTCCCACCACCAGCAC
>NZ_SCND01000606.1:0-1877 GCF_005503585.1 Pseudomonas sp. 2VD | reverse complement strand
TGCGGAAACGCCGGCTGCCGCTCCAGCTCCGTAGGGCGAATAACCGCTCGCGGTTATCCGCCGCTTATCCGCGACATCGGCGGATAACGCCCGTGGCGTTATTCGCCCTACGGATCAGGACTTCGAAATGAACACCTCTCTCAGGCTCATGGCGTCTCTCGTGGTCTTTCTCCGGCAACTCCGCACACCTGTCCGCTATGTCTCCGGTCCGTACAGACGCTTGCAAAAGGGGCTCGCCTGGGAAGGCGAAACGAGAAGCCGGGGCAGGCAAGGAAATCAGCTTGTCCAGCACATTCAGACTCAAGACCACGACGGCAGAAATGGCCAGCCTCAGGCCGGCAACAATGGCCGGCAGGCCTCGACGAAGCGCCGGCAGGCACCCGCACATTCGCGCTCCAGCGGCTCGTCGCCATCGCAACGCTCCGCGCATGCCAGGGCATAGCGCGCCGCCAGCTCGCAGGCGGCCGGCGCCCATGGGCTGCGGCGCTCCAGCAGCAGGGCAGCGAGGCGGCAGAGGTCGGCGCAGTCGCCGGCGTGCTGGCGTTGTTCCCTGCTGGACTCGATGCAGAGCGCCAGGTAGCGCTCGCACGCGCGGATGCAGGCCTGGGCTGCGAGCCGGCAGCGCTCTTCCGGCGCCTGGGCGGCGGCACCGCCGAGCAGGGCGTCGGCGTCGGTTTCCAGCAGGGAACCGGGGTCTTCGTTTCCGGGATCGTTGATGGCGCGGGTCATGGCGGCACCTCCTGGCGATTGCGCCCATGCGGGCCCTGTCCCTTGGGCCGGTCGCCCGCGCCGACAGTTCAGTCGATTTCGCCGTCGGCACCGCCGCTCGATTGCCTTGAACCCTCGCCTGCGGCGCCAGTCCTCACTGGTACGACCCCAGACACGACCAGGAGGCGAGAATGTCCAGCACGGTTGCCGATCAATTGCTCGAACGCTTGAGCCAGTGGGGGGTGAAGCGCGTCTTCGGCTACCCCGGCGATGGCATCAACGGGATCATGGGCGCCATGGGCCGGCGCGCCGAGGCATTCGACTATATCCGCGTGCGCCACGAGGAGATGGCGGCCTTCATGGCGGGCGCCCACGCCAAGTTCACCGGAGAGGTCGGGGTGTGCCTGGCCACCTCGGGGCCGGGCGCGATCCACCTGCTGAACGGGCTCTACGACGCGCGCATGGATCATCAGCCGGTGCTGGCCATCGTCGGCCAGCAGGCGGCTACCGCGCTGGGCAGCGACTACCAGCAGGAAGTCGATCTGCAGAGCTTGTTCAAGGACGTTTCCGCCTATGTCGAGACCGTGGTCAGCCCGGCACAACTGCTCCATGTGCTGGACCGAGCCCTGCGCGTGGCGGTCGGCGAGCGGCAGGTGGCGACGGTGATCGTGCCCAACGACGTGCAACAGATGGCGGCCCCGAAGCGCCAGCCCCACGAGCACGGCCACGTGATGTCGGCGGTGGGCTTCGTCCAGCCGCGACCCTACGCGCGCGACGCCGACCTGGAAGCCGCCGCGGCGATCCTCAATCGCGGCCGGCGCGTGGCGATCCTCGCCGGTGCCGGGGCCCTGGGCGCGCACCGGCAACTGGAAGCGGTCGCCGAGCGCCTGGCCGCCGGCGTGGCCAAGGCGCTCCTGGGCAAGGCGGCGGTTTCCGACGACCTGCCGTACGTGACCGGCTCCATCGGCCTGCTCGGCACCCGCGCCAGCAGCATGCTGATGGAGCATTGCGACACCCTGCTGATCGTCGGCAGCACTTTCCCCTACAGCGAGTTCCTACCCAAGGCCGGCCAGGCGCGGGCGGTGCAGATCGACCTGTATCCGCGCAACATCGGTATCCGCTATCCGATCGATCAGGCCTTGCTCGGCGATGCAGGGGAAACCCTGGAG
>NZ_SCND01000605.1:0-1885 GCF_005503585.1 Pseudomonas sp. 2VD | reverse complement strand
GCGGCGGACGCGGCTGCTGCAACGGCGGATAGAGGAGCTTGGCGCCCTTCACCTGGATGTGCTTGCCGGCGTAGTCGACGGTCTCGCCCTCCAGCACGCGACGCCAGATGCGGGTGAATTCGACCGACGCCTCGTAGCGTTCGGCGTGGCTCAGGTGCAGGCCGTCGCCAGCCAGTTCGTCGGGATCGCCGCCGGTGACCAGGTTGAACAGCGCGCGGCCGTTGGACAGCCGGTCCAGGGTCGCCGCCTGGCGCGCGGCGACGGTCGGCGAAATGATCCCGGGACGCAGCGCGACGAGGAACTTCAGGCGCTGGGTTACCGGGATCAGCGAGGCGGCGACCAGCCAGGAGTCCTCGCAGGAACGTCCGGTGGGGATCAGTACGCCGCCGAAGCCCAGGCGGTCGGCGGCCTGGGCGATCTGCTGCAGGTAGCCGTGGTCGACGGCACGGGCGCCCTGGGTGGTGCCCAGGTAGTGGCCGTCGCCGTGGGTGGGAAGGAACCAGAAAATCTCGAGGCTCATCGCAATTGACTCCAGGGTGAGCGCGCCGGCGTGGCGTAGCCGCGCGATGATCGTGTCGGTATGTGGGCGGTACGGGCTCAGGGGGCGCTGGCGACCTTGCCGGCCGGCGGCGTCCAGATCACGTCCTTGACGCTCAGCGGTTTGGGAATCAGCTTCAGCTGGGTGAAGGTGTCGGCGATCTTCTGCTGCGCCTCGACCACCGCCGGGGTGATCAACTGCGCGCCGTAGCCCTGGCGCTTCACCGCGGTAAGGGTGATGTCGGCGGGCAACCCGAGCAGCGGCGCGACCTGCTCGGTCACCTGCTGCGGGTTGGCCCGCGACCAGTCGCCGACCTGGCGGATCTCGTCCACCAGCTTGTCGAGCACCTGCGGATGCCGTTGCGCGTAAGTCCGGGTGGCGAGGTAGAACTGGTGGTTGTCGACCAGCTCGCGACCATCCACCAGGACCCGCGCGGACAACTGCTTCTCGGCGGCGGCCTGGTAGGGGTCCCAGATCACCCAGGCGTCGACGCTGTGACGCTCGAAGGCGGCGCGGGCGTCGGCCGGCGGCAGGTAGACGGGTTGGATGTCGCTGTACTTCAGACCGGCCTGCTCGAGGGCGCGGACCAACAGGTAATGCACGTTGGAGCCCTTGTTCAGGGCGACTTTCCTGCCCTTCAGCTCGGCCACCGACCGAATCGGCGAGTCCTTCGGCAGGAGGATCGCCTCGCTGGTCGGCGCCGGCGGTTCGTAGGCCACGTAGAGCAGGTCGGCGCCGGCGGCCTGGGCGAATACCGGCGGGGTTTCCCCGGTCACGCCGAAGTCGATGCTGCCGACATTGAGCCCCTCGAGCAGTTGCGGGCCGCCGGGAAACTCGGTCCATTGCACCTTCACGCCGTCTTCGGCGAGACGTTTCTCCAGGGTGCCGCGGGCCTTGAGCAGGACCAGGGTGCCGTATTTCTGATAACCGATCCGCAGGGTGTTGGCCGACTTCTCGTCGGCCTGGACGCCGTAGGACAGGGCCGCCACCAGCAGGGCCGCCAGTCCACGACGCAAAGCGATGGTGCGCATGGCGCTCTCCTTTGTCGTTGTGGGTGCCGAACCTGCCGCGCCGTTGACGGAACAGTGAGGTCGTCGTGTGTGCGTTGTGCAATCGGGCCGCGGCGCGCGTGCGCTGGCGGCGGACGGATCAGATGCTCCAGCGGGCGTTCACCAGGCGCTCGTTGAGCAACTGCGGGTCGATCGGCTGCGGCCGTCGCGAGAGGGCCAGGTGGAAGGTTTCCAGGGCGTTTTCCAGGCGCTGCTCGAGGACCGGCTCCAGGCGCGCCGGGTCGCTCTCGGTGGCGTAGGCGATCTGCTTGTCCACGGCGAATACGCCGTGCAGCAC
>NZ_SCND01000604.1:0-1898 GCF_005503585.1 Pseudomonas sp. 2VD | reverse complement strand
GCGAGCAGCCTGGACAACCGCCAGGACGGCCTGTTGCAGAGCCGGGACCGCGCCGTGGTCAAGACCCGTGGCGATCTCGACAACCGTGGCGGCCAGGTGATCGGCCTGAACGACCTGGAGGTCGGCGCGGCGACGCTCGACAACGGCCAGCAAGGCCTGCTCGGCAGCCAGCAGTCCACCCGCGTCCGCGCCCAGGCGCTGGTCAACCGGGGGGACGGCGAAGTCTCCGGCAAGCGCGTCGAGGCCCGCGTCGGCAGCCTCGACAATCGCGGCGGCAAGCTGATCGGCGACGACCTGCTGGTGGTCGCCAGCGGTGCCATCGACAACCGCCTCGGCTTGTTCTCCGCGGCCAACCGCCTCGACCTGCGGGCGCGCAGCCTGGACAACAGCGGCAAGGGCACGCTGAGCAGCCGGGGCGGCCTGGAGGTCAGCCTCGGCGGCCTGCTGGACAACCGCGATGAAGGCAACCTGCTCAGCCAGGGCGCGCAGCGCGTGACGGTGGGGCAACTGGACAACCGCGCCGGCGGCCTGCTGTCGAGCCGCAGCGAGTTGAACGTCCACGGCGCCAGCCTGGACAACCGTGGCGGCGTGCTGGTGGCCGACGCCGGCCTGAGCGCCACGGGAGGCGCCTTCGACAACCGCGACGGCGGCAGCGCCAGCGGCAAGGCTGGCGTGCGCGTGGAGGTCGCCAGCCTGCGCAACGACCAGGGTGGCAAGCTGCTCAGCGATGGCCGCCTGGACCTCGCAGCGAACGCCGTCGGCAACGCCGGAGGGCGTATCGCCGCCAAGGGCGACCTGCAGGCGACGCTTGGCAGCCTGGCCCAGCAAGGTGGCGAACTGGTCAGCGAAAAGACCCTGAAGGTCGCGGCCGACACGCTCGACAACAGCCAGTCCGGGCTGATCGCCGCGAATGGCGGCATCGCTATCGAGGCGCGGCAGGTCGACAACCGCGCCGGCGAGATTTCCAGCACCTCGAAGGTCGCCGTGAACGCCCGCGAGCAACTGGACAACCGCGGCGGCAAGGTCATCGGCGACAGCGGCCTGCGCCTCACCGTGCAGCGCCTGCTGAACCAGGCCAAGGGGGTGCTGGCCGGGCGCGACGGCCTGAGCCTGGACGGCGGCGAACTGTTCAACGGCGACGGCGGTCGGCTCGACAGCCAGAACAGCCTGAGCGTGAGCCTCGGCGGCGTGCTGGACAACCAGGGCGGCGCGCTGGTCAGCGAAGGCAGCCTGACGGCGCGCGCCGCGCGCCTGGACAACCGTGGCGGGACCTTCTCCAGCGCCGGTGCGCTGGCGCTGACCAGCCAGGCCGCGCTGGACAACCAGGGCGGCAGGCTGCTCAGCGATGCCGGCGTGACGCTGAAGGGCGCCAGCCTCGACAACAGCCGTTCCGGCGTGATCAGCGCCAAGGGCGCGGTGGATATCCGCACCGGCGTGCTGGACAACAGCCGCAACGGCGGCATCGGCAGCAACGCCGGCATCACCCTGGTGGCCGCCCGGCTGGACAACGGCCAGCAGGGCCGGGTCAGCGCCAAGGGCCTGCTCGACGCCAACCTGAAAGGCCTCGACCAGCGCGGAGGCGGCGTCCTGGTCAGCGAAACCGGCGTCACCCTCGACCTCAATGGCGGCACGCTGGTCAACCGCGACGGCGGCCTGATCGCCACGCCCGGCGCGCTGCTGCTGCGCCAGCTCGGCGCGGTGGACAACGGCGTCGGCGGGGAAATCTCCAGCGACCGCGCCTTCACCCTCGCCGCCGCCAGCCTGGACAACCGCGGCGGGCGCCTGATCGGCGCCGACAGCCTGACCCTGCGCATCGCCCAGGCCCTGGACAACAGCCTGGCCGGGGTGATCTCCGGCGCCGCCGGCCTGGACATCGCGGCCGCTCGCCTGGACAACAG
>NZ_SCND01000603.1:0-1963 GCF_005503585.1 Pseudomonas sp. 2VD | reverse complement strand
GGAGAACATCGACCGGCTGCTCCAGAGCGTCGGCAGCGACCGCGGCCAGGTGCTCTCGGTACGCATCCTGCTCGCCCACCGCGAGGACTACGCCGGTCTCAACCAGGTCTGGGACCAGTGGTTTCCCGAAGGCCGGGCGCCGACCCGCGCCTGTAGCCTGGCTGAGTTGATCGACCCGCGCTGGCGGGTGGAAATGATCGTCGTCGCCGCCCGTCCGCAGTGAGAGCACAGCCATGACCTTCCGACCCTTCTGGCTGGACCAGGCCCTACGCTCCGAACATGCGGCCCCCTGCCCGCCGCTGGCCGGCGATACCCGCGCCGACCTGTGCATCGTCGGCGGCGGCTACACCGGCCTGTGGACCGCCATCATGCTCAAGGAGCACGATCCCGGACTCGACGTGGTGCTGGTCGAGGCCGACCTCTGCGGCGCCGGCGCCAGCGGCCGCAACGGCGGCTGCGCGCTGTCCTGGTCGGCCAAATTCTTCACCCTGGAACGGCTGTTCGGGCTCACCGAGGCGATCCGCCTGGTCAAGGCCTCCGAGGACAGCATCCGGGCCATCGGCGCCTTCTGCCAGCGCTACGACGTCGAGGCCGACTACCGGCTGGACGGCACCCTCTATACCGCCACCAACCCGGCCCAGGTCGGCAGCACCGACAGCGTGATCGCCGCCCTGGAACGCCATGGCATCAACTCCTTTGCCAAGCGCCCGCTGGCCGACGTGCAACGCCTGGCCGGCTCGCGCCGGCACCTGGAAGGCTGGTTCTCGCCGGCTGCCGCGACGGTGCAGCCAGGCAAGCTGGTTCGCGGCCTGCGCCGGGTCGCCCTGCAACTGGGGGTACGCCTGTACGAAGGTACGCCGATGCGAGGACTGGAGCACGGCCGCCCGGCGGAAGTGGTCACCCCCCACGGGCGGGTCGTCGCCGACCGCGTGGTGCTGGCGCTGAACGCCTGGATGGCGAGGGCCTTCCCGCAGTTCGAACGCAGCGTGGCGATCGTCTCCAGCGACATGCTCATCACCGAGCCACGACCGGACCTGCTGCAGGAGATCGGCCTGACCAGCGGGGTCAGCGTGCTCGACTCGCGGATCTTCGTGCATTACTACCACAACACCCCGGACGGCCGGCTGATGCTCGGCAAGGGCGGCAACACCTTCGCCTACGGCGGACGCATGCTGCCGGTGTTCGACCGCCCCTCACCGTATCTCGGGCAACTACGCGGCAGTTTGCGGGAGTTCTTCCCCGAGTTCGCCGAGGTCGCCATCGAAGCCAGCTGGAACGGTCCATCGGATCGCTCGGTGACCGGCCTGCCGTTCTTCGGCCGGCTCGACGGCCGCGACAATGTGTTCTACGGCTTCGGCTACTCCGGCAGCGGCGTCGGCCCATGCCACATGGGCGGGCAGATCCTTTCTTCGCTGGCGCTCGGCCTGGACAATCCCTGGACCCGTTCGCCGCTGACCCAGGGACCGCTCGGTCGCTTCCCGCCGGAGCCGATCCGCTATGTCGGTTCGCTGATGGTGCGCAACGCGATCCGCCGCAAGGAGCACGCCGAAGACGTCGGCCGGCGCCCGCGTCATCTCGACGTACGCCTGGCCAGGTTCGCCGCCGCCGCGGGCAAGGCCGACAAGGGTTGAGCCGCTTTCCGGGCGCCTCCTCAGCCCATTCGGGGGCGCCCTTCTTTTTCCTTCGGTTTCGATTTCGCTCAAGCAAAGGTCGTAAAAAGCACATTTAATTCACCCGTCAGCCTGTGCGAGGCTGTTCCAACCCCTGGCCCAGTTTTCCTTCATGCACCTACCGACGACGCGCACCCTGCCCTACCAGCCTTCCGCCAACCCGGCCGGAACGCCCGCGCGTCTACCCCGCAAGCACAGCCGCTGGCTGGAACTGGAGCCACTCGCCCTCCCTCTCGAACTGGCCTTCTGGGCGCTCTGGCATTGCCGCCACTCGCGTCCGCCGGATGCTCGTC
>NZ_SCND01000602.1:0-1971 GCF_005503585.1 Pseudomonas sp. 2VD | reverse complement strand
CTGTTCATCGACCGGCGTCCGCTGCGGGTCGCCGTCGGTACCAGCGTGGCGGCCGCCCTCGCCCTCGGCGGCGACGGCTGCTCCCGCAGCGCGGTCGGCGGCGGGCGGCGCGCGCCGTTCTGCGGCATGGGCGCGTGCCAGGAATGCCGGGTATTGATCGACGGTCGGCGACGCCTGGCCTGCCAGACCGTCTGCCAATCCGGCATGCGCGTGGAGACCCAGGCATGAGCGCCGACTACGACCTGCTGATCGTCGGTGCCGGCCCCGCCGGCCTGGCCGCAGCGCTGGCCGCCGCGCCGAGCGGCGCGCGCATCGCCCTGGTCGACGACAACCCGGCCGCCGGCGGACAGATCTGGCGCGACGGCCCGCGTGCCAGCCTGCCGCCGCGTGCCCATCAGATGCGCCAACGCCTGGCCGGGCACGCCAATGTCGAGCACTTCCCGGCGACCCGGGTGGTCGCCTGCGGTCCCGGCAGGCGCCTGTTGCTGGAAGACCCGCAACGCGGCTGGCAGGTCGGCTACCGACGCCTGGTCCTCTGCACCGGCGCCCGCGAACTGCTGCTGCCGTTTCCCGGCTGGACCCTCCCCGGCGTCACCGGCGCCGGCGGCCTGCAGGCGTTGGCCAAGGGCGGCCTGCCACTGGCCGGCCAGCGCCTGGTGGTGGCTGGCTCCGGCCCGCTGCTGCTGGCCAGCGCCGCCAGCGCCAGCCAGTGCGGGGCGCGCCTGCTGCGCATCGCCGAACAGGCGCCGGCGAGAACCCTGGCCGCCTTCGCCGTACGCCTGCCGCGCTGGCCCGGCAAGCTGTGGCAGGCCGCCGGCCTGTTCGCCCGTAGCTACCGCGCCGACAGCTACGTGCTCGCCGCCCTCGGCGAGGAGCGCCTGGAAGCCGTGCGCCTGCGCGAAGGCGGTCGGGTCCGCGAGATCGCCTGCGAACGCCTGGCCTGCGGCTTCGGCCTGGCGCCCAACGTGCAACTCGGCCAGGCCCTCGGCTATCGCCTCGACGGCCAGGCGCTCGCCGTCGACGAATGGCAGGCCGGCAGCCTGCCCGACCACTACGCCGCCGGCGAATGCACCGGCTTCGGCGGCAGCGAACTGGCCTTGGTGGAAGGCGCCATCGCCGGCCATGCCGCCGTCGACGAGCGCGACGCGGCCCGCCGCCTGTGGCCACGACGGCGACGCTGGCAGGGCTTCGCCGACACCCTGGCGCGACACTTCGCCCTGCGTGCCGAACTGCGTGAACTGGCGGAGGCGGATACCCTGGTCTGCCGTTGCGAAGACGTCCCCTTGGCCGCGCTGGCCGGGCATGCCGGCTGGACCGAGGCCAAGCTGCACAGCCGTTGCGGCATGGGCGCCTGCCAGGGGCGGATATGCGGCAGCGCCGCGCAATTCCTGTTCGGCTGGACGCCTCCGGCGCCGCGTCCGCCGTTCAGCCCGGCGCGCCTGGAGACCCTGGCCCGCTGGCAGGGCGACGCCGGCTAGCGACGCTCGGCGCGATACAGCCAGCCGAGGCCGGCCAGCGACAGCAGCAGGCCACCCAGCAGCATGGGTGTCAGCGGCTCGGCGAACATCCAGTGCGCCCATAGCAGGGTCAGCGCCGGGCTCAGGTACAGCGCCGCGCTGCCGCCCTGTGCGGAAAGATGGCGCAGGCCCAGCCAGTACAGGCCGTAGCCGCCGAAGGTGGGCAGCAGCACCAGCCAGGCGAGCCCGAACAGGAATCCGCCGGACAGCGGCGGCCGCAGGCTACCCTCCGCCAGCGCCAGGCCGGCGAACGCCGGCAGCGCGGCGCCGATCTGCACGAACAGCACCACGGCCAGCGATCCCGGCGCATCGTCCCAGCGCTTCTGCAACAGGGTGGCCAGGGCCAGCGCCAGCATTCCCAGCAGCGGCAGGCCGTAGGCCCAGCCCGGCGCCCGCCCCAGCGCCAGCGCCGCATGCCCGGCCCAGAGCACCCCGGCGACGCCCAGGGCGATCC
>NZ_SCND01000601.1:0-1982 GCF_005503585.1 Pseudomonas sp. 2VD | reverse complement strand
TCGAAAGCACGAGCGGAACCACCCCAGGTGTCGGAGCAGACCTTGGTCAGTGCAGCGGTCAGAGTGGTCTTGCCATGGTCAACGTGACCGATGGTGCCGACGTTGACGTGCGGTTTGTTACGTTCGAATTTTTCCTTAGCCACGACAGTAAACCTCTTACTTAAAGGGCTGAATCAACCTTGTTTTTTAACCAGCGCTTCGACGATGTTCGACGGAGCTTCGGCGTATTTGGAGAATTCCATGGAGTAGCTCGCGCGACCCTGGGACATGGAACGCACGTCGGTCGCATAACCGAACATCTCACCCAGCGGAACCTCGGCACGAATAACCTTACCGGAAACCGTGTCCTCCATCCCCTGAATCAGACCACGACGACGGTTCAGGTCGCCCATCACGTCACCCATGTAGTCCTCAGGAGTCACCACCTCTACCTTCATGATCGGCTCGAGCACCTTGCCGCCGCCCTTCTGGGCCAGCTGCTTGGTCGCCATGGAAGCAGCGATCTTGAACGCCATCTCGTTGGAGTCGACGTCATGGTAGGAACCATCGAAAACGGTAGCCTTCAGGCCGATGAGCGGATAGCCGGCAACGACGCCGTTCTTCATCTGCTCTTCGATACCCTTCTGGATCGCCGGGATGTATTCCTTCGGAACCACACCGCCCACGACTTCGTTCTCGAACACCAGGCCTTCGGTGATGTTGCCCTTCTCGTCCACGTCCGCGGCCGAGAAACGGATCCAGCAATGACCGAACTGACCGCGACCACCGGACTGGCGAACGAACTTGCCTTCGATCTCCACGTTGTCCTTGGTGATGGTCTCACGGTAGGCAACCTGCGGCTTGCCGATGTTGGCCTCGACACCGAACTCGCGCTTCATGCGGTCGACGATGATGTCCAGGTGCAACTCGCCCATGCCGGAGATGATGGTCTGACCGGACTCTTCGTCGGTCTTGACACGGAACGACGGGTCTTCCTGGGCCAGCTTGCCGAGGGCGATACCCATCTTCTCCTGGTCAGCCTTGGTCTTCGGCTCTACAGCGACCGAGATTACCGGCTCGGGGAAGTCCATGCGCTCGAGGATGATCGGCTTCTCGATCGAGCACAGGGTGTCACCGGTGGTGACGTCCTTCATGCCGATCAGGGCAGCGATGTCGCCTGCGCGCACTTCCTTGATCTCTTCACGCTGGTTGGCGTGCATCTGCACCATCCGACCGACGCGCTCTTTCTTGCCTTTCACCGAGTTCAGGACGGAGTCGCCGGAACTCAGGACGCCGGAGTAAACGCGGGCGAAGGTCAGGGTACCGACGAACGGGTCGGTAGCGATCTTGAACGCCAGGGACGAGAACGGTTCGTTGTCGTCGGCATGACGCTCGTCTTCGACGGTCTCGTCGTCCGGGCTGACGCCCTTGATCGCAGGGATCTCGGTCGGAGCCGGGAGGTAGTCGATGACGGCATCGAGAACCAGCGGAACGCCCTTGTTCTTGAACGAGGAACCGCAGACGGCCGGAACGATCTCGCACGCCAGGGTGCGCAGACGCAGGCCTTCCTTGATCTCGGCTTCGGAGAGCTCGCCCTCTTCGAGGTACTTGTTCATCAGCTCTTCGTTGGCTTCGGCCGCAGCCTCGACCATGCTGGAACGCCACTCTTCGGCCAGGTCCTTGAGCTCCGCAGGAATTTCTTCCTCGCGGTAGGTCATGCCCTTGTCGTCATCGTTCCAGTAGATGGCCTTCATCTTGATCAGGTCGACCTGACCGACGAAGTTCTCTTCAGCGCCGATGGCGAGCTGGACCGGAACCGGGGTATGACCCAGGCGCTTCTTGATCTGCTCGACGACGCGCAGGAAGTTCGCGCCCTGGCGGTCCATCTTGTTGACGTAGACGATGCGCGGTACGCCGTACTTGTTGGCCTGACGCCATACGGTTTCCGACTGCGGCTCTACGCCGGAGGTGCCACAGAACACCACGACAGCGCCGTCCAGTAC
>NZ_SCND01000600.1:0-1995 GCF_005503585.1 Pseudomonas sp. 2VD | reverse complement strand
CTCGTGGGCTCGGAGATGTTGATAAGAGACAGCGCCCGCGCCTACCTGGCGGCGCCCGGCGGCTTCGCCGGCGAGCGCCAGTTGGGCAGCCTGGCCACGGTGGCCCGCGAAGGCCTGGGCGGCCCCCGCGCCGACGGCAAGGCCCTGGCCGCAGGCGACAGCCTCGGCTGGCTGGCCGATGGCGCACGGCCACGCACGCTGCCGATGCCCAGCGAACGGATCATGGACTGCACCGGCGAAGCGCGCCTGGAGCTGATCCTCGGCGCGCAGATCGGCGACTTCCCGGCGATGAGCCTGTTCGATGCGTTCAACGGCGACTGGCAGGTGGATACCCGCGCCGACCGCATGGGCGTACGTCTGCTCGGCCCGCGCCTGGAATGCCGGCAGCAATCGATGATCTCCGAAGGCATCGCCCTGGGCGCGGTGCAGGTGCCGCCGGACGGCCAGCCGATCGTCCTGCTCAACGACCGCCAGACCATCGGCGGCTATCCCCGTCTCGGCGCCCTCGCCCCGCTGGCGCTGGCGCGCCTGGCGCAATGCCTGCCAGGCCAGCGGGTACGGCTGCTGCCGACGGTGCAGGAGGCGGCGCACCGCGAGCATCGACGCCTGCTGGCGGCCTGGGACGCATAGGCGGTTTTTTTGAACGGCGCGGTATGGCGAGCGTCCACCGCACACTCGTCCCGTCCGGAGGTCCGCCATGCCCAGTCGCCTGTCACTGATCGCCGCCCTGCTGTTGCCCCTGGTCGTCCAGGCCGAACCCGCTGATACCCGCGCCCTGCTCGCCGACAGCCTGGCCGACAGCCAGGCCCAGGTGGAGGCAGCCGAGCAAGCCATGCGCCGTTCCGAAAACAAGGCGGTGCAGCTCTATGCCAAGCGCGTACTCACCGAACAGCAGGAGTTCGACCATCAGTTGCGCGCCCTGGCCGGGGAAAAGGCCTTGGCGCTGCCCTCGCCGCGCCAGACCGAACGGCAGGCCGCCGCTCCCGGCGGCTTCGACGAGCGCGGTTTCCTCGACGCGCAGATTCGCCAGCAGGACCGTCTGGTCGCACGCTTCGAGGGAATCGCCCGAAACTCCGCCGATCCCGACCTGCGCCGCTTCGCCGACGAATGGCTGGCGCGCTTCTACCACCACCGCGAACTGGCCGACCAGTTGCGTAGCGGCCGCGCCGACTGAGCGCCGCGACCGCCTTGCTCAGCGCCGCGCGAGGACCTGCCGGGCGCTCTGGCGAATCACCCCCCAGCGCTTGGGATCGTCCTGCAGCATGGCGCCAAGCAGGTGCTTGGCCTGCTCGAAACTGATGTGCGGCGGCAGCGGCGGCACGTTCGGGTCGGTGACCACCTCCAGCAGCACCGGGCGGTCGGCGGCGAAGGCCTCGGCCCAGGCGGCGTCGATATCCTCCGGGCGATCCACGCGGATGCCCTTGAAGCCGAGCATGTCCGCATAACGCGCGTAGGGGAAATCGATCACTTCCTGCGCCGGGCTGAACTCCGGGTCGCCGGCCAGGGCACGCTGCTCCCAGGTCACCTGGTTGAGATCGCCGTTGTTCAGCACCAGCACGATGAAGGTCGGCGAGTCCCAGCGCTGCCAGTACTGCTGCACGGTGACCAGTTCGGCGTTGCCGTTCATCTGCATGGCGCCGTCGCCGACCATCGCCACCACCGGCCGCTGCGGATAGGCGAGCTTGGCGGCGATGGCGTAGGGCACGCCGCTGCCCATGGTCGCCAGCTTGCCCGACAGCGAGCCGAGCATGCCCGGGCGCATGCGGATGTCGCGGGCGTACCAGTTGGTATGCGAGCCGCTGTCGCCGCAGAGAATCGCATCGTCCGGCAGTTGCTCCGACAAGGAACGGAATACCCGCTGCGGGTTGATCGGGTCGGCGGGCTCTTCGGCCTGGCGCCGGGCTTCCTCGAGACTGGCCGTCGCCGCCCGCTCGAACCGGCGGCGCCAGGAGCCGTGCTTTTTCTGCTCGAGCAGCGGCAGCAGGCTCTCCAGGG
>NZ_SCND01000599.1:0-1998 GCF_005503585.1 Pseudomonas sp. 2VD | reverse complement strand
TTCCTGGTCGATGGGGGTCGGACAAGCGCCGCGCGGACTCAGCGGCGTCGCAGGCTGGCGAGCAACTGCGCGATGAAGGCGTCGCTGCCGGAGCTGTCGAGGTAGTGCACCTGGGGACCGTCGAGCAGGTAGAGCGCGTGGTAGGGCTTGCCGGCCTGGCTGCCGCGCAGGCGATAGACCTCGGTGCCGGCCACGCGGTAGCGGCTGGCGCTGGCGCGCCGGTCGCACAAGCCGAGGGCCTGGCGCTGCGCCTGGAGACGCTCGCGCTCGGCGTCGGGCAGGCCGTCCAGCGGCAGGGCTCCGAAGAGCAGGCGAACCTGTCGCGGAAGGTCGAGCCGTTCGCCCTCGTCCGCGCCCATCTCGTTGCCTTCGAGCAGGCGGTGGGCGAGGTAATGACCCTCGGCGTAGCGGGCGATCAGCAGGTCGCCGCTGTGCAGCAGGGTGGCGGGGGCCCGTTGCAGGTCGAGTTGCAGTCTGCCGGTGCCGCCCAGGGCCAGGACCTGCGCGGCGCCGGCAGAGGCTGCCGGTGTCTCGGCGTCCGTGGCCCGGAATGGGCAGGCGAGGGCAGGGGCGCCGGCGAGGCCGAGGAGGACGCACAGCAGGCCGGCAAGTTGTCGCGGCATGTTTCGGCTCCTTGCGCTTTGCTTGCAGCGGCGGCTCATTCGTCCGCGGCGTTTTCCTCGAACAGTTCGTTGAGGGCGTCCGGCTGGTTCTTGAAGGCGCGGGCGAAGGCGTCGCGGTTCTTCGCCATGAAGATGCCGAGTTCTTCCACCTGTTCCTCCTTCAGCGACGGCACCGCCTTCTGCAGCACCTCGGCCAGCGTTTCCGCCAGCTCCAGCATCTTGTCGTAACGATCGGCTTCAGCCTTGTCCATGAACAAACGCTCCTGATCCCGACTGCTGCGGTACACCACTTCGACGGCCATTCATCACCTCTGTGCCTTCTGAGTCGCAAGGTTGCTTTGACTGGTTATCCATACAGTATATGGCGTCTTGCCGTCCGTGGATAGCGCCAGGATTGCTGGCGCATTGCCGGGGCGGTCGTCGTCTGACAGAAATGTCACGCCGGGCTCATGAGCCTGACAGTCTCCGCAGCGTAGTTTCAGGCTGAACGTTCTACCAAGGAGACATCCTCATGAGAGTGATCCCGTTGGCACTTGTCGCGCTGCTCGGCCTGGCACCGCTGGCCCAGGCGCAGCAGCAGCCCTACGGACCCAACCCGGACTCGAAATCGCTCCGCCAGCATTACGTGGAAGGGCGCCTGGACATCGCCCGGGTGATCTACAAGACCGACCTGTGGAGCGCCTGTGGGATCGTCCCGGCGCGCCTGGTCTACGAGGACTCGCAGGGCGAGCGGCATACCGTCGAGTACAAGGCCTGGGGCAGCGGTTGCAGCGGCAATTGAGCGAACCCGGCGCGGCACGGGCCGCGCCGGGTTTTCCTCGGCTCCCGCGCTTCTGCTAAGGTTGCGCGCCTGCCGTCCGTTGCGCGGCGCATACCTTCCGCCCCGCAAGGATGCCCGGCATGCAAGACCTCGGTTTCGCCCTCCTGCTCATCGGCTACGTCTGGTCCGTGGCCAGCGGCGGCCGCCGTTCGATCCCCTGCGCATTGCTCTGCCTGCTGCTGTTTCCGCTGGCGCAACTGGCCTTCGCCATCAACGACGCGCCGATGCGCCCGCCGCTGGCGCTGGCGGCCTTTGGCGCGGGCCTGGCCTACCTCGGCGGCGGCTCGGTGTTCGGCTGAGCCCGGCATCTCACAAGAATACGATTGAAAATCATTATCATAAAAAATATGCTGCTGCCCTTCTGAAAGGACGTGGGTGGATGCGCCGTTGGCGGAGCAGGATCTCAAGGCACTGTTTCTCAGGCATGCGCGGCAGTTGCAGTCGTATCTGTTGCGCAAGACCCGCGATCCGCACCTGGCGGCGGACCTGGCGCAGGAAAGCTTCCTGCGCCTGGCCGAGCAGCGGCACAAGGAGCCGATCGAGCATGTCGACGCC
>NZ_SCND01000598.1:0-2006 GCF_005503585.1 Pseudomonas sp. 2VD | reverse complement strand
GCCTACAGCCATGCCTGGAGCGGCTACCAGGCAGTCGCCTCGTACGATGGCGAACGCTGGTTCCGCGTACCGTCGCAATACGACGCCGACGGCCTGCATTTCCAGCTGGAACCGGAGGAAAGCGAAGTCCGCTTCGCCTACTTCGAGCCCTACAGCCGCGAACGGCATGCCCGCCTGGTCGAACGTGCGCTCGGCATCGAGGGCGTCGAACGGCTCGCCGTCGGCACCAGCGTGCAAGGCCGCGACATCGAATTGCTGCGGGTCAGGCGCCATCCCGACAGCCACCTGAAGCTGTGGATCATCGCCCAGCAGCATCCCGGCGAGCACATGGCCGAATGGTTCATGGAAGGCCTGATCGAGCGCCTGCAGCGGCCGGACGACACGGAAATGCAGCGCCTGCTGGAAAAGGCCGACCTGTACCTGGTGCCGAACATGAACCCGGACGGCGCGTTCCACGGCAACCTGCGCACCAACGCCGCCGGCCAGGATCTCAACCGGGCCTGGCTGGAGCCGAGCGCCGAGCGCAGCCCGGAAGTCTGGTTCGTCCAGCAGGAGATGAAGCGCCATGGCGTCGACCTGTTCCTCGACATCCACGGCGACGAGGAAATCCCCCACGTATTCGCCGCCGGCTGCGAGGGCAACCCGGGCTATACGCCCCGCCTGGAACGACTCGAGCAACGCTTCCGCGAGGAACTGATGGCGCGCGGCGAATTCCAGATCCGCCATGGCTACCCACGTAGTGCGCCGGGCCAGGCCAACCTGGCGCTGGCCTGCAACTTCGTCGGGCAGACCTACGACTGCCTGGCGTTCACCATCGAGATGCCGTTCAAGGACCACGACGACAACCCGGAGCCCGGGACCGGCTGGTCCGGCGCCCGCTCCAAGCGGCTCGGCCAGGACGTCCTGTGCACCCTTGCGGTGCTGGTCGACGAACTCCGCTGAAAATGGACGGGGCGCCGCGCGGCGCCCCGTTTCAGCCTCTCTCCAGCAGGTAGACGGCCTCGTTCAGCCAGGACACCCCGCGCTCGAGGAATTTCCAGTTGACGCCGAGCACGTCGCCACGCTCCAGTTCCTCGATCCGCCAACCGCCAGCGTAGTAGCCACGCACCTCCTCGTCGGGCACGGCGAACGGCGGACCGGCCATCTCCGCCTGCGGGTAGTCGATGGTGACCAGCAAGCCCAGACTGCGCGTCGGCAGGACCGCCTGGAGATGCCCGGCATAGCGCTCGCGCATCTCCGGCGGCAGGGCGATCAGCGCGGCGCGGTCGTAGAACGCCCTGCACTGCGCCAGGTGCTCTGCCTGCAAGGCGAAGAAATCACCCTGCAGCAGGGTGATGCCGGCGACCCGGTAGCGGCGGAAACCACCCAGTTGATCGATCTCGGGGCGCAGGTCGTGCTCCTCGAAGAAGTCGCTCACGGCCTTTTCCGAAAGCTCCACCCCCAGCACCTCCAGTCCCTGGGCGGCCAGCCAGGCCAGGTCCAGGGTCTTGCCGCACAACGGCACCAGGATCCGTTCGCCCGCTTGCAGTCGCAGCCGCGACAGGTGGCGCATCAGGTAGGGATTGATCTCGTCCAGGTGGAAGCCGATCTGGTTGTTCGCCCAGCGGGCGTGCCAAAAATCCGCCTGCATCCTGCCCTCCGCATTCGTGGAAAAACCCGCAAGGTGGCGACAATCGGCCGGCAGGTCAACTCCCCTGCGCATCTTCCTCGCGCACTTCCACCAGCACCGGACACGGCGCCTCGCGGATCACCCGGTCGCCGACCGAAGGATCGAGCAGGCGCTCCAGCCGTCCCAGGTGCCGATGGCCGATGACGATCAGCTCACAGCCCAGGCGCCGCGCCTCGCCCAGGATCACCTGCACCGGGTCGCCGGCACGTAGCTCGGCCTGTACCTCCAGCTCGCACCCGGCTAGCAGCGCACGGGCCTCGTCGAGCACCTGCCGGGCCTCTTCGCACTCGTGCGCGGCGGGCGGATAGTCGAGCAGCGTCGGCCGGCCCGGCAACGC
>NZ_SCND01000005.1:0-43371 GCF_005503585.1 Pseudomonas sp. 2VD | reverse complement strand
GCCGCGCACCGCGGCGTGCGCCGCGGTGCGCGGCAGCAGGCGACTGAAGTAGAAGTCGGCGGTGGCCAGCTTGGCTTCGTAGAACGCGGCCTCGCCGCTGCCGGCATCCAGCTTCTCGCGCGCCACCAGGGCGATGCGCAACCAGAAATAGGCCAGGGTCACGTAGCCGGAGAACATCAGGTAGTCCACCGAGGCGGCGCCCACTTCGTCGGCATTCTTCATCGCCGCCAGGCCCACCTGCTGGGTCAGTTCGCCCCACTGCGCGTTCAGCGCCGCCAGTTGCGCGACCTGTCCCTTCAGTTGCGGATGCTCGGCCTGGGCCTGGCACAACTGGTGGACCAGTTTGGTGAAGCCGCGCAACAGCTTGCCCTGGCTGCCCAGTACCTTGCGGCCAAGCAGGTCGAGGGCCTGGATGCCGTTGGTGCCTTCGTAGATCTGTGCGATGCGGCAATCGCGGACCAACTGCTCCATGCCCCACTCGCGGATGTAGCCGTGGCCGCCGTAGACCTGCATGCCGAGGTTGGTCACCTCCTGCCCGGTCTCGGTCATGAAGGCCTTGCAGATCGGTGTCAGGAAGGCCAGCAGGTCGGCGGCCCGCTCGCGCTCGGCGGCGTCCTGCGACAGGTGCTCGGTGTCGAGCAACTGGGCGGTGAAGTAGGCCAGCGCGCGGTTGCCTTCGTTGAACGCCTTCATGGTCAGCAGCATGCGCCGTACGTCGGGGTGCACAATGATCGGGTCGGCCGGCTTGTCCGGCGCCTTCGGCCCCGTCAGCGAGCGCATCTGCAAGCGCTCCCGGGCGTAGCGCACGGCGCCCTGGTAGCTGGTCTCGCCAAGGCACAGGCCCTGCATGCCGGTGCCCAGGCGGGCGTGGTTCATCATGGTGAACATGCAGTGCAGGCCCTTGTTCGGCTCGCCGATCAGGTAGCCGGTGGCGCCGTCGAAGTTCATCACACAGGTGGCCGAGGCCTTGATCCCCATCTTGTGCTCGATGGAGCCACAAGAAACCGCGTTGCGCACGCCTGCCTCGCCGGCGGCGTCGGGGAGGAACTTCGGCACGATGAACAGCGAGATACCCTTGGTCCCGGCCGGCGCATCGGGCAACTTGGCCAGCACCAGGTGAACGATGTTCTCGCTCAGGTCGTGCTCGCCGGCGGAGATGAAGATCTTCGTCCCGCTGATCGCATGGCTGCCGTCGGCGTTCGGCACCGCGCGGGTCTTGATGATGCCCAGGTCGGTGCCGCAGTGCGGCTCGGTCAGGCACATGGTGCCGGTCCAGGTGCCGGCGGTCATCCGCGCCAGGTAGAGGTCCTTCTGCGCCTGGCTGCCGTGGGCGTGGATCGCCGACATGGCGCCGCGGGTCAGGCCCGGGTACATGCCCCAGGAGACGTTGCTGGCGCCGATCATCTCGCTGAGCAGCAGACCCAGCGAGTGCGGCAGGCCCTGGCCGCCGTACGCGGGATCGCTGGCGACACCGTTCCAGCCACCCTCGACGTACTGTGCATAGGCTTCCTTGAAGCCCTTGGGCGTGGTCACCACGCCGTTGTCGAAGTGGCAGCCTTCTTCGTCGCCGGAGCGGTTCAGCGGCGCCAGAACCTGTTCGCAGAATTTCGACCCTTCATCGAGGATCGCCGCCACCATGTCCGGGGTCGCGTCGCTGGCGCCGAGCGCCTGGTAGCGCCCATGGAAGTCGAATACCTCATCGATCAGGAAGCGCATGTCGCGCAGCGGAGCCTTGTATTCCGGCATCTCTGTTCTCCTCGGCAGGGGCGCCCTACAGGCGCGAATCCCTCGAAGCTACTGCGCCGGGCGGGCGCCTACAATCACGCTGCGGACGCTGAATGCAACGCCATAACCCCGAGGTCGGAAGGCCAGGATGCAGCGGATCGCAGGCATGAAAAAGCCCGCCGAAGGGCGGGCTCTTTCTCACCTGGGGAACGGGCCGCCAGCGGCCCGTGCCATCAGTAACCGAGGGCGAAATCTTCCTCGGCCATCTCCATCAGGTTGTTGGCGCCGGACAGCATGGCGGCGACGTGGGCGCGGGTACGCGGCAGGATGCGCTGGAAGTAGAAGCGCGCGGTCTGCAGCTTGGCCTTGTAGAAGGCTTCCTCGCCGGTGCCGGCGGCCAGCTTCTCGGCGGCCAGGCGCGCCATGTCGGCCCAGAAGTAGGCCAGGCAGGCGTAGCCGGAGTACATCAGGTAGTCCACCGAAGCGGCGCCGACTTCCTCGCGATCCTTCATGGCGGCCATGCCGACCTTCATGGTCAGGTCGCCCCACTCCTTGTTCAGCTGCGCCAGCGGAGCGACGAATTCCTTGACGGCTTCGTTGGCTTCGTTGGCCTGGCAGAACTTGTGCACGATCTTGGTGAAGCCCTTCAGCGCCTCGCCCTGGGTCATCAGCACCTTGCGACCCAGCAGGTCGAGGGCCTGAACGCCGGTGGTGCCTTCGTACAGCATCGAGATGCGGCTGTCGCGGACGTTCTGCTCCATGCCGTGCTCGGCGATGAAACCATGGCCACCGAAGATCTGCACGCCGTGGTTGGCGGACTCGAAGCCGACTTCGGTCATGAACGCCTTGGCGATCGGCGTGAGGAAGGCCAGCATCGAGTCGGCGGCTTTCTTCTGCTCTTCGTCCTGGCTGCGCTGGACGATGTCGACCTGCTTGGCGGCGAAGTACAGCATCGCGCGGTTGCCTTCGGCGAAGGCCTTCATGGTCAGCAGCATGCGGCGCACGTCAGGATGCACGATGATCGGGTCGGCGGGCTTCTCGGGCGCCTTCGGACCGGTCAGCGAGCGCATCTGCAGACGCTCGCGAGCATAGGCGATGCCGCCCTGGAAACCGACTTCGGCATGGGCCAGGCCTTGCAGCGCGGTACCCAGGCGAGCGGTGTTCATGAAGGTGAACATGCAGTTCAGGCCCTTGTTCGGCGGGCCGATCAGGAAGCCGGTGGCGGCGTCGAAGTTCATCACGCAGGTGGCGTTGCCGTGGATGCCCATCTTGTGCTCGATGGAACCGCAGGAAACCGCGTTGCGCTCGCCGGCGTTGCCTTCGGCGTTGGGCAGGAACTTCGGTACGATGAACAGCGAGATGCCCTTGGTGCCCTGCGGGGCGTCGGGCAGGCGGGCCAGGACGATATGGACGATGTTGTCGGCCATGTCGTGCTCGCCGGCGGAGATGAAGATCTTGGTGCCGGTGACCTTGTAGCTGCCGTCGGCCTGCGGCTCGGCCTTGGTGCGCAGCATGCCCAGGTCGGTGCCGCAGTGCGGCTCGGTCAGGCACATGGTGCCGGTCCACTCGCCGGAGACCAGCTTGGTCAGGTAGGTCGCCTGCTGCTCGGCGGTGCCGTGGGCATGCAGGGTGTTCATGGCGCCGTGGGACAGGCCCGGGTACATGCCCCAGGACCAGTTGGCCTGGCCGACCATCTCGCTGATGGCCAGCCCGAGGGATTCCGGCAGACCCTGGCCGCCGTGCTCGACGTCATGGGCCAGGCTCGGCCAGCCGCCTTCGACGAACTGCTGGTAGGCCTCCTTGAAGCCAGTCGGGGTCTTCACGCCGTCGGCGCTCCAGGTGCAGCCTTCCAGGTCGCCAACGCGGTTCAGCGGAGCGATCACCTGTTCGCAGAACTTCGCACCTTCCTCGAGGATGGCGTTGACCATGTCGGGAGTCGCGTCTTCGGCGCCCGGCAGGCTCTGGTAGTGCGCTTCGTAGCCCAGCAGCTCGTCGCGAACGAAACGGATATCACGCAAGGGGGCCTTGTAATCAGGCATAGCAGTCAACCTCTACGAAGGGTTCTGGTTAATCGGCGACCGGACGGATGTCCAGAGTCTGCGGTCGCAGTGCGGGATCGCTCCCGGTCGCCTTGCCGGACGCACTCATGCGTCCCGACTCTCAAACAGGCGTTTGAAACATACGTTTACGCCAATCCCTTGTCAAGCATCCGAACCGACCGCTCGGTCATGCCCGAAATCACTGGCTGCAACGACCATCCAAAGCGCTTTCGTCTCTCTCAGTAAAGCCCATGGCGAAGCGCCCGGCAGGCTTCAGGGGCCGCCGGGTGACAGTCGGAAAAGAAAGAGTCGGGGGCGACCGCTGCCGGCCGCCAGGGAGTCAGGCGTGGGTGTCGATCAGGGTGCCGAGGGTCTCGTCGGCTACCTCGATGACCCGGGCGCCGCTCTGCGCCTCGAGCTTGCCGCGGGTCAGCTCGACCATCTGCTCGGCCTGGGGCGAACGGGCCTCCACGGTGTTGCGGGCGATCTCGCTGCCGGCCTGGGCGACGCGGGCGCTACCCGACTGCACCGCATTGAGGCCACTGACGAAAGCGTTGCCGGAAATTTCCACCCTCTACTCCTGGGGACGCGCACGCGCCGCTACGATAGCAAGTGGCTTCTATTCAAGCAGACTTGGCCGGCGCTGGGTACCGCCCGTTGGTTATGGACGGCCCGCTGTTTATAGCCCGATGCCCAGGGGCCGCAGGTCGAGGTGCGCGGCCACGGCCGCGGGAGTGGCTTCCTCCAGGCGCGGTACCCGGCCCAGGCAGGGCGCCGGCAGGCGCTCGGCGAGGGTCGCCAGGTTCTCCTCCAGGCGCGAGGTAGCCGGGTCGACCACGTTGGCCACCCAGCCGGCCAGCGCCAGGCCGTCGCCTAGGATCGCCTCGGCGCTGAGCAGCGCATGGTTGATACAGCCCAGGCGCACGCCGACCACCAGCACCACCGGCAGCGCCAGCAGGCGCGCCAGGTCGGAGAGGTTCTCGCGACCCTGCAACGGCACGCGCCAACCGCCGGCGCCCTCCACCAGGGTGAGATCGGCCTGTAGCGCCAGCACCTCGCGCACCGCCTCGTGCAAGCGTGCGGCGCTCAGTTCGACGCCGGCCTCGCGCGCCGCCAGGTGCGGGGCGATGGCCGGCGCGAAGGCCAGCGGGTTGACCTGCTCGTAGGCCAGCGCCAGCGAACACTGGCCGAGCAACGCCAGCGCGTCGCCATTGCGCAGGCCTTGCGCCGTGGGCTCGCAGCCGGAGGCCACCGGCTTCGCCGCGGCGGTGCTCAGGCCGGCACGCCGGGCCGCGTGGAGCAGGCCGGCGGCGATGGTGGTCTTGCCGATCTCGGTGTCGGTACCGGTGACGAAGAACGCCGGCATGGTTCAGGAATCCTTGCGCAGCACGCCGAAGACGACGCGGTAGGTAGCGGGCAGCCCCTCGGGCTGGCGGAAACGCTCGTAGGCGGCGACCAGCGCGCGGATGCGCTGGCGCCCGGTCAGGCCGTCGGGCCGCCCGGGGTTGAGGTTGTGCGCGCCCAGCGCCTTGAGTTCGTGGGTCAGGCTGCGCAGGTCGGGGAAATGCAGGACCCGGTCCTCGTGGCGCAGGGTCAGCGGCAGCAGACCGCTGCCGGCCGCGTGTTGCAGGTAGTCGGCGAAGGCGCGGAAGCGATTGACGTGGACGAAGCCGTCCACCACCCGCCAACTGTCGCGCAACTCGCCCAGGGTACCGACGCACAGGCTGCTGAACGCCAGCACGCCGCCCGGCCGCAGGACCCGCCGCGCCTCGGCCAGGACCGCCGGGAGGTCGGCGCACCACTGGATGGCCAGGCTGGAGAACAGCAGGTCGCAACTGCCGTCGCGCAACGGCAGCCTCTCGGCGTCGCCGCCGATGAAATGGCTGGCGCCGCCGCGCGCGCGGGCATGCCGCAGCATGCCTTCGGCGATGTCCACAGCCAGGCCCTCGGCCGCGCCAAAGCGGCGTTCCAGGGCCCGGCTGAAATGACCGGTGCCGCAGCCGAGATCGACCCAGCGGCGCGGCGAGAAGCCTTCCGGCAATGCCGACAGCAGGCTCTCGCCGACGCCGCGCTGGAGTTCGGCCACCGCGTCGTAGCTGGCCGCCGCGCGGGAAAACGACGCGGCGACCCGGCGCTTGTCGGGCAGCGCGGCAACGCCATGGGGCGCCAGCAGCGGCGCGGAATCGTCAGGCATCGTCACCCTCGCGAAGGAATCTCAGGATTGCGCTGGCCACCTCGTCCGGGCATTCCAGCGGCAGGCCGTGGCTGGCCGCCAGGGTCGAGACCTCGACGTCCGGCAGCCACTCGAGCAGGGCCTCGGCGGCGGCCACCGGCACCAGCGCATCGGCTTCGGCGAACAGATGCAATTGCGGCCCGCGGAAGTTTTCCAGGGCGGCCCGGGTATCCAGTTGGCCGAGCAACTGCAGGCCGGCGACCAGCGCCTCGCGCTCCAGCTGCGGCAGCGCCACCTGCAGTTGCCGCGCCAGGGTCCGAGGGTCGCGCGCACCCTGGCTGACCAGTAGGGTGAAACGCTTGCGGGTCAGGTGCGGTTCGAGCAGGAAAGCCTCGAAGAAGTCCTCGAAGGTTTCCGCCGGCATCGCGTTCGGCCAGTCCTCGCGCACACGGAAGCACGGATTGCTGGCCAGGGTCAGCAGGCCCCGGCAATCGTCGCCGCGGCGCGCCGCCAGTTCGCCGGCGAGCATGCCACCCAGCGACCAGCCGGCCAGCCAGCTATCGCGCGGCAGGTTGTCGTCGAGTTCGTCGAGCCAGTCGGCGGCATCGTCCAGCGACGGCAGCGGCTCGATCAACACGTTCAGGTGCGGCTCGCGCTCGTGCAGCGCGTCGCGCAGCGGTTCCAGCGGTGCGCTGCCCAGGCCCCAGCCCGGCAACAGGATCAGGTGGTCACGCATCGTCTCCCTCCTCGGCTTCGATCTCTGCCAGAAGGCTAGACGACAGCTGTCGCCAGCTTTCGCCGAGGGCTTCGAGCAAGCGGTCGACCTGCGCTTCGCTGTGCGCGGCGGACAGCGTGACGCGCAGCCGCGCGCTGTTGGCCGGCACGGTTGGCGGGCGGATCGCGCCGACCATGATGCCGCGGGCTCGAAGCATGCCGGCCAGGGCCACGGCCTGGCGGCTGCCGCCGACCAGGATCGGCTGGATCGGCGTGAAGCTGTCCATCAGGGTCAGGCCAAGCGCCTCGGCGCCATGGCGGAAACGGGCGATCAGCGCCGCCAGGTGTTGCCGCCGCCAGCTTTCGCGGCGCAGCAGCTCCAGGCTCCTCAGGGTGGCGCAGGCCACCGCTGGCGGCTGGCTGGTGGTGTAGATGTAGGGCCGGGCGTACTGAATCAGGGTCTCGATCAGTTCCTCGCTACCGGCTACGAAGGCGCCGGCGGTACCGAAACCCTTGCCGAGGGTGCCGATCAGCACCGGCACCTGCTCCTGGCCGAGGCCGAAGTGTTCGACGATCCCGCCGCCGCTGGCGCCCAGCGGGCCGAAGCCATGCGCGTCGTCGACCATCAGCCAGGCGCCGCGGGCCTGCGCGACGGCGGCCAGGGCCGGCAGGTCGGCGAGATTGCCGTCCATGCTGAAGACCCCATCGGTGACCACCAGGGTATTGCCCTCGGCCTTGTCCAGGCGCGCGGCGAGGCTTGCCGGGTCGTTGTGCAGGTAGCGCGAGAAACGCGCGCCGGAGAGCAATCCGGCATCCAGCAGCGAAGCGTGGTTGAGGCGGTCCTCCAGCACCGTGTCGCCCTTGCCGACCAGCGCGGTCACCGCGCCAAGGTTGGCCATGTAGCCGGTGGAGAACAGCAGCGCGCGCGGCCGCCCGGTGAATTCGGCGAGGGCCAGCTCCAGTTCGTGGTGCGGACCGCTGTGGCCGACCACCAGGTGCGAGGCGCCGCCGCCCACGCCCCAGCGCTCGGCGCCGGCGCGTAACGCGGCGATCACTTCGGGATGATTGGCCAGGCCGAGGTAGTCGTTGGAACAGAAGGCCAGCAGCGGCTGGCCGTCGACCACGACGTCCGGGCCCTGGGCCGACTCCAGCAGCGGCCGCTGGCGGTAGAGGTCTTCCGCGCGCCGGCTGGCGAGGCGGGAAGCGAGATCGAAGGACATGGCAGGTCGCTCGTGTTGCTGGACGGACGCAGGCGCACCCGTCCACGCAGGGCCGACATCAGCGGCTGCAACGAAGGGACGGCGGCGCCCTCCCTTCCAGTATGGTCAGGCGGAAGCGGCGTTATAGAACAGCTTCGATTCGCGTTGTTCCACCAACGCCTGCTCGATGGCGGCCTGGTGCACTTCGTCGGCGTGCTCTTCGCGCTCTTCCGGCTTGATGCCGAGACGGGCGAACAACTGCATGTCCTTTTCGGCCTGCGGGTTCTTCGTGGTCAGCAGCTTTTCGCCGTAGAAGATCGAGTTGGCCCCGGCCATGAAGGCCAGCGCCTGCATCTGCTCGTTCATCTGCTCGCGGCCGGCGGACAGGCGCACGTGGGACTTCGGCATCATGATCCGGGCCACCGCCAGGGTGCGGATGAAGTCGAAGGGATCGACGTCCTTCTCTTCCGCCAGGGGCGTGCCCTTGACCTTCACCAGCATGTTGATCGGCACCGACTCCGGGTGCTCCGGCAGGTTCGCCAACTGGATCAGCAGGCCGGCGCGGTCGTCCACCGACTCGCCCATGCCGAGGATGCCGCCGGAGCAGATCTTCATCCCCGCCTCGCGCACGTAGGCCAGGGTCTGCAGGCGCTCGCTGTAGGTGCGGGTGGTGATGATGTTGCCGTAGAACTCCGGCGAGGTATCCAGGTTGTGGTTGTAGTAGTCGAGGCCGGCGTCCGCCAGCGCCTGGGTCTGTTCCTGGGTCAGGCGGCCGAGGGTCATGCAGGTCTCCAGGCCGAGCTTCTTCACGCCCTTGACCATCTCCAGGACGTAGGGCATGTCCTTGGCCGACGGGTGCTTCCAGGCAGCGCCCATGCAGAAGCGGGTCGAACCGATGGCCTTGGCCTCGGCCGCCGCCTCGAGGACCTTCTGCACCTCCATCAGCTTCTCCTTGTCCAGGCCGGTGTTGTAGTGGCCGGACTGCGGGCAGTACTTGCAGTCCTCGGGACAGGCGCCGGTCTTGATCGACAGCAGCGTCGAGACCTGTACGCGGTTCGGGTCGAAGTGCGCGCGATGCACCGTCTGCGCCTGGAACAGCAGGTCGTTGAACGGCTGCTCGAACAGGGCACGGACTTCGGCGAGGGACCAGTCGTGACGGGTGGCGACGGAAGCGGTTGCACTCATGGGGAAGATTCCTTCGACGCTTGCATGGCGCCTTTTGTCGGGGAGCCCCGGCACGCCGGGGTCAGGCTTAAGGGGCATCATAAGTGGCTCTAGGACGCTGTCAACCCAGACCAGGACACAGGTATACACCTGATCAATATTTGATCATTTCATCGGCGATCGTCGCCCCTGAGCATTTCACCCAAGACACTCGACTTCGGCCTACTTCAAGCGCTTCAAGCCGCCACCAACCAGACCATCAAGGAAAAGCCCTTCCAGATCACTGCAAGCAAGAACTGCAATAGCGCCTATGGCCTGGGAGCCCTTCTGAGACCCGTGAATTCTTCCAGCACCGTAGGCGACACGTTGGTGCCGGGAGACAACAAGTCCGTAGGCATCACCGTGCTCAGGCAAGAAGACCGTCGCATCGTCCCCTTCAACAAAGAATTCCAATTGGTGGAACACAGCAAAGACCAGGTCGTGGTGAAGAACTTCCTGGCCCAACTGAAATGGATGACCAACGCACCTACGTTGGGTCGATTCAATGCCACCACTGCGATAGATATCTACTACAAGTGAGCGGGAGGCCGCTTCGCAGACGGAAGCGGCCGGTATCGACGACTCAGCGCAGGAAGAAGTGCTGGAGTCGTTGCACTTGCCAGTTGTAACGGCGACGCGCCTCGAGACCTTCCTCCAGGCTGACGGCGACGAAACGCGCCTTCTGGTTCGGTTGCATCTGCGCCAGCCGGTTCAGGTCGGGGCTGATCACCGTGCCCAGCGTGGCATATCCCCCACCGGATACCGCATCACGATGCAGGACGATGGGTTCGAGCCCGCCCGGTACCTGGATCGAGCCGATGGGATAGCAGGCGTCGACGATGTTGGACGGGTCCGAGCCTGCGCCGAATGGCTGTTCGCGCGGCTCGAACCGGAGCGCCGTGCCGCCCTTGAAGCGGTAGCCGGTGCGGTCCGCCTCCGAGCCGACGGTCCAGGTCTCGGCGAAGAAACGCTCGACCGCGTCGGGAGTCAGGCGATGGACGTAGAGTCCGGGAACTACCCGCAAGCTCACCTCGCCGCCGACCTCCACCTGCAACGAGCGCGGCAGCGCCAAGCCCTCCACGGCAGAGGGCGAGGCAGGCCCCAGGGGCAGCAGGTCGCCCTCCGCCAGTCGCCGTCCCTGCAAGCCACCGATCGCCCCCAGACCGTAGGTCGAACGGCTGCCCAGCACCTCGGGTACCGCGATGCCGCCGTCGATGGCGAGATAGCCACGGGCGCCGGCACGGATGAAATCGAACCCCAGTACCTGGCCGGCGCGAACCCGGAAGGAAGTATCCAGCGGCATCTCCGCGCCCTCCAGGCGAGGCGTCATGCGCGCCCCGCACACGGCCACCAGGGCGTCGCGCTGGAACTCCAGCTGCGGACCCAGCAGCGCGCACTCCAGCACGGCGGCGGTCGGTGCGTTGCCCACCAGCAGGTTGGCCGCGCGCAGGGCGTACTGGTCGAGCGCGCCGGACGGCGGGATACCCAGGTGATAGTGGCCTTCGCGGCCGGCGTCCTGCACCGAGGTGGCGAGGCCGGGCTTGAGCACCTTAATCGACATACAGCACCTCCTGCAGACGTTGCGTGCAGCCTCGCGGATCGGCGAGGAACGCGTCGAGATCGAAACTCACCGGACGGATGCGCAGGTCGAATGTGCCCGCTTCGACTTCGGCCGCCATGCGCTCGTATTCGGTCCGCTCGATGGGGCGGAACTGGACGATGTCGCCAGCGCGGAAGAACACCATCGATTCCTCGAGATAGGGCAGGCCCTGGCGGGGATCGAAGATCGGCGCCGGAGTCACGCCGAACATCTGGTAGCCGCCGGCACCGCGCACCGAATAGATGCAGCCGAAGCAACCGCCGTGGCCGAGGGTCAGCTTCGGCGTGTCGATGCGCGGACGCAGGTACTTGGGCACCTGCAACTGCCGCTCGCGCTCGACCATCTGGTACATGAACGGCAGGCCGGCGACGAAACCGACCATCGAGACGAACCACGGCGTGCCGCTGTGCGCCTGGATGAACGCCTGCACGTCGGCGTAGCCGTTGATCCGCGCAGCGTACTCGAGGTCGGTGGAGTCCGGGTCCTGGTGACGGTCGCGGAAGCGCATCAGGGTCTCGTGGGTCCAGGGATCGTTGTACAACACCGGCACTTCGACGATACGCGTCTCGATGCTGCGCGCGGCGACCGCCTCGGCTTCCAGGCCGCGCACGGTCTCCAGCAGCGCCTGCGGGGCCAGCCGGTCGGGGTCGAAGCGGACCTGGAACGAGGCGTTGGCCAGGCACACGTCGAGCACCCCGGGCAATTGCAGGGCCTCGATGGCGCGGGTGATCGCCATGCCGCGAAAGAAGGCTTCCAGCGACATGGCTTCGGCGACCTCGGCGAACAGGTGCTCGTCGCCGCCGAAGCTGTAGCGGATGTTGGCGTGCATCTCAAACCTCCTGCGCGGCGGCGGTCCGCTCGGCGAGCCAGGTTTCCAGGGTAGCGGTATCGAACTGCGCGGCCTGTACCCGCGCATCGGCGAGCAGCCAGCGGTGCAGCGGCAGGGTAGTGGCCATGCCGGCCAGCACGGTGCGCTCCAGCGCCTGGCGCGCGCGGGCGAACGCTTCGTCGCGGTCGCGACCATGGACGATCAGCTTGGCCAGCAACGAATCGTAGTACGGCGGCACCCGGTAGCCGGGATACAGGTGGCTGTCCACTCGCACGCCCTCGCCCTGCGGCCATTCCAGGCGCTCCACGGTGCCGGGGCTGGGGAAGAAATTGCGCGCCGGGTCTTCGGCGTTGATCCGCATCTCCAGCGCCGCGCCGTTCAGGCGAATGTCCTCCTGGCGCCAGGGCAGCGCCTCGCCGGCGGCGATGCGCAGCATGGCCTGGACCAGGTCGATGCCGGTGACCATCTCGCTGACCGGATGCTCGACCTGGATACGGGTGTTCATCTCGATGAAGAAGAACTCGCCGCTGTGCGCGTCGAACAGGTATTCCAGGGTGCCCGCGCCACGATAGCCGAGACTCTGCGCCAGGCGCACGGCGCTCTCGCAGAGGGCCTGGCGCTGCGCGCCGTCCAGCGCCGCCGAAGGTGCCTCCTCGAAGACCTTCTGGCGCCGCCGCTGCAGCGAGCATTCGCGTTCGAACAGATGCACCGCGCGCTCGCCATCGCCGAGGATCTGCACTTCGATGTGCCGCGCCTGGCGGATGAAGCGCTCCAGGTACACCGCCGGCGAACCGAAGGCGGCCTGCGCCTCGCGCTGGGCGATGGGGAATTCCCGACGCAGTTCGTCGGCGTCGTGGGCGATACGGATGCCACGCCCGCCGCCGCCAGCGGAGGCCTTGACCAGCAGCGGATAGCCGACCTCTTCGGCGCAGGCCAGCGCCGCGTCGAGGTCGTCCAGCTCGCCGGGCGAGCCCGGCACCACCGGCACCCCGGCGGCCATCGCGGTACGCCGCGCCTCGGCCTTGTCGCCCATGCGGCGGATGGTCTGCGCATCCGGACCGACGAAGACCAGTCCGGCCGCCTGCACCGCTTCGGCGAAGGCAGGGTTCTCGGAGAGGAAACCGTAGCCGGGATGGATCGAGTCGGCACCGGTTTCCCGCGCCGCCATGAGAATCGCCTCAATATCCAGGTAGCTCCGCTCGGCCCGCGCAGGGCCGATCAGACGTACCTCATCGGCCAGCCGCGCGGCCAGCGAATCGCGATCCGCCTCGCTGCACACCGCTACCGTGGGAATGCCCAGTGCCTGCGCGGCGCGGATGATGCGCACGGCGATCTCGCCGCGATTGGCCACCAGCAGCTTGTTCAGTCGCTTGTGCATGGCGTCCTCCTCAGGTAGCGCTGGCGATCACCGCCAGCACCTGTCCCGGCTCGATGGCCTCGCCATCTTCCACGTGGAACGCCTGGAGTATGCCGGCCTGCCCGGCCTGCACTTCGGAAAACTGCTTCATCACCTCGATCAGCCCGATCACGCTGCCGGCCTCGACCGCCTGCCCGACCTCCGCGTAGGGTGGCGCGTCGGGGCTGGCCTTGCGATAGAAGGTGCCGGGCAAGGGGGACTGCACGTTATGTTCGGCCATGACGAATCCTCATTATTCGAACGTTGTAGGAAATGGCAGAAAAGCTTGTCGCGAGGCTCGCCGAGGCGAGCGGCGCTCAACGCGGCGCCTTGATGCGGATGCCGGCGCCTTCCAGGCGCGCGCGGGTGCTGGCGACCAGCTCCAGGGCGCCGGGGGTGTCGCTGTGGATGCACACCGAGTCGAAGGCGATGTCGAGGTCCTCGCCCTCGACGGTGCGCACCTTGCCCTCGCGGCAGGCGCGCAGGACCTTGTCGGCGACCTGTTGCGGATCGAGGGCGGCGACCCGCCGGGTGAAGACGATGGAGCCGCTACGGTCGTAGTCGCGGTCGGCGTAGAACTCGCGCACCAGCGGCTGGCCCAGTTCCCGACCGATGCGCCAGGTGGCCGAACCGGGCATGCAATAGAGCAGCAGTTCCGGTTCCAGGCGTTGCAGGGTCTCGACGAACAGGCGCGCGGCGGCCTCGTCGCGCGCCAGGTGCATGTAGAGCGCGCCGTGGGGCTTGACGTGTTGCAGCGACAGGCCCTGCAGCCGGGCGAATTCGCGCAGGGCGCCAAGCTGGTAGAGCATGTCGTTGACCAGCTCGATGGCCGGCGCGGCGATGTGCCGGCGACCGAAGCCGACCAGGTCGCGGAAGCCCGGATGGGCGCCGATGGCCACGCCATGCTCGGCGGCCATCTCCACGGTGCGGCGCATGCTGCTCGGGTCGCCGGCATGGAAACCGGTGGCGATGTTGGCGCTGCTGATCAGCGGCATGATCGCGGCATCCACGCCATCGCCGATGGTCCATGGGCCGAAGCCTTCGCCCATGTCGGAATTGAGGTCGACTTCAGTCATTGCCCGCTGGCCTCATCTGCCTTGTTGTTGGATGGAGCCACGGTAAAAGCCGGGAAAGGTATTGGGTAGATTTATTATTCGATAGACTGGTTTCTGAAAAACAGATACCTCTTCCGGATGCTGCCCATGGCCCTGACCCTCCGCCAGGTTCGCTACTTCATCGCCACCGCCGAGTTCGGCCAGATCTCCCAGGCCGCCATCCACCTGAACATCTCGCAGTCGGCGGTGACCAGCGCGATCCAGGAACTGGAGGGCATGCTCGGCGTCGCCCTGTTCACCCGCACGGCCCAGGGCATGAACCTGACCGACAGCGGCCGGCACTTCCTCAACCACGCCTATTCGATCCAGCGCAGCGTCGACGACGCGCTCAACAGCCCGCAACCGGACACCCGGGTCGACGGCACCCTGAAGGTCGCCGCCAGCTATACCGTGATGGGCTATTTCCTCCCCCACCACCTGCAACGCCTGGCGCAGTGGTACCCGGAACTGGAGCTGCAACTGTTCGAGGACGAGCGCGCCAGCATCGAGCGCGGCCTCCTCGACGGTCGCTACGACATCGCCGTGCTGCTCACCGGCAATCTCACCGAGCCCGGGATCGCCGCCGAAACCCTGTTCAACTCCGAGCGCCGGTTGTGGCTGCCCAGCCGCCATCCGCTGGGTGAGAAGGCCGACCTGGGCCTGGCCGACGTGGCCGGCGAGCCCTACATCATGCTCACCGTCGACGAGGCCGGGCAGAGCGCGCTGCGCTACTGGCAACAGAGCGGCCACCGGCCGCAGGTGATCCTCCATACCAGTTCGGTGGAAGCGGTGCGCAGCATGGTCGCCAACGGCTCCGGCGTGGCCATCCTCTCCGATCTGGTGTACCGGCCCTGGTCGCTGGAAGGCAAACGCATCGAGACGCTATCGCTGGTCGACCCGGTGCCGTCGATGAGCGTCGGCCTGGCCTGGCGCCGCGACACCGAAGCGAGCGCCGGGATGCGCGCGTTCCGCGAATACTTCCGCCAGTCGTTCCTCGCTCCGCAGCAAAGCAGCAGCCGGCGCTGAACCCGGCGGCTAATCTCTGATCCAACGCTGGGAACACTCAGGACAGGACACTCATGGGTACAGAAGGCTTTTTCGACGGACTGGGCGAGATGCTGGGCAGGGCGATCCGCTTCGTGGTGGACCTGCTCTCCGGCCTGCTGGGCGGCATCTGGGGCGCCATGGACGACTTCCTCCACGGCCTGGCCAGGGCCATCGGCATGGACGCATCGCTGTTCAGCTTCGTCTTCCTGGTGCTCGGCCTGTTGCTGCTCTACAGCGGCATACGCGCCTTCATGCGCCGCTCGATAGTCGGCGGGGTGATCTGGACGGTGCTCGGCCTGATCGTCATGAGCTGGCTCATCCACTGATCCACGCGTCGGCCGTTTCCGCAAGGAGCGAAGGAAGGTTTCGGTTATCCACAGGCGAGTTCCGAACCCGCTGGCAACGGCTGGTCGGCGGCGCGCGCCTGCGGTTGCATGGTGCGACATCCGCCAGGAAGTCCCGCCATGTCGTTCCCGCTTCGTCCTCTCACGCGCTGGCTTTTGCCGCCGCCGGCCTGCCTGCTCTGCGCCGCCCGCAGCGACCAGCCGCCCCGCCCGCTGTGCCGCGCCTGTGCCGCCGACCTGCCCTGGTCGCGCCAGCAGTGCCGGCGCTGCGCCCTGCCCCTGCCGCTGGACGGCCAGGTGTGCGGCGAGTGCCTGCGCCGCCCGCCGGCCTATGAACAGGCGATCGCACCCTGGCGCTACGCCTTTCCGCTCGACAGCCTGATCAACCGCTTCAAGCACCAGGCGGCCTGGCCGCTGGGGCGGCTGCTCGGCGAGTTGCTGGCGGAACACCTGCGGCAACGCTACGCCGAAGGCCTGCCGCGCCCGGCACGCCTGCTGCCGGTCCCGCTGGCGCCACGGCGCGAACGTCGGCGCGGCTTCAACCAGGCGCAACAGCTCGCCGAGCGACTGGCCGGCGAGCTGGACCTGCGCAGCGATCCGCACAGCCTGCGGCGAGTGCTGGATACGCCGGCCCAGCAGGGGCTGGACGCGACGGTGCGGCGGCGCAACCTGCGCCACGCCTTCGCCCTGGCGCCCGCCAGCGATGTTCGCGGGCTGCACCTGGCACTGGTGGACGACGTGCTCACCACCGGGGCCACCGCCGAGTGCCTTTCCCGTCTGTTGCGCCGGGCGGGCGCCGCGCGGGTCGACGTCTACTGCCTGGCGCGCACGCCGAAGCCCGGCTGAGCTGGGCTAAACTGCCGCGCAACCGATACGGGAGAGGATCCATGCGCGCACTGCTGGTCGTGGCCTGCCTGTTGCTCGGCGGTTGCAGCCACTTCGCCGAAGACGACTGGCTGGGCGAAGACAAGGCCCTGCATTTCGCCAGTTCCGCGGCCCTTACCGCGGCGGGCATGCAGATGGCCCACGACCGCGGCCTGCACGGTGCTCGCCAGGCACGCTTCGGCCTGAGCTTCTCGCTCGCCTTCGGCGTCGGCAAGGAACTCTACGACAGCCGTTCCGCCGGCAGCGGCTGGAGCTGGAAGGACCTCGCCTGGGACCTGGCCGGCGCCGCCGCCGGCTACGGTCTCTACCAGGCCGCCGAGTGACGCCCTTGCGTTTTGCCCATGGCTGTTGGAGCCTTCGCCGTATACGTCCGCTCATAGCGAAGCTTCCATGTCCGCACTCTCCACTCTCGCCCAGCACGTCACCCGTCGCCCGCAACGCATCGCCCTGCTCGCGCAGATCGCCGAACTGGGCTCCATCACCCGTGCGGCGAAGGCCGTGGGCATCAGCTACAAGGGCGCCTGGGACGCCATCGACGAACTGAACAACCTGGCCGAGCGTCCGCTGGTCGAGCGTAGCGTCGGCGGCAAGGGCGGCGGCGGCGCCCGGCTGACCGCCGAGGGCGAACGCCTGCTGGCTCTCTACCGGCGCCTGGAAGCCTTGCAAGCGCAGGTGTTGCAGGCCGCGGAAGACGCCGAGGACCTCAACCTGATCGGCCGCCTGATGCTCCGCACCAGCGCACGCAACCAATTGCACGGGCGGGTCCTGTCGATCCATGGCGAAGGCTTCCACGACCGCATCGCCATCGAGCTGCCAGGCCAGCAACGCATCGAGGCGCTGATCACCCGCGCCAGCACCGAGCAACTCGAACTCGGTCGCGGCCGCCCGGTACTGGCGCTGATCAAGGCCGGCTGGCTGGACGTCGGGCTGGAACCGCGCGAGGACCAGCCGAATCAGTTGCACGGCACCCTGGAGGAAATCCTCGCGGCCAAGGCCGGTCCCAGCGAGGTGCGCATCGCCCTGGGCAGCGGTCTTACCCTCTGCGCGCTGCTGTCCGGCGAACGCCTGGCCAGCCTGGGGCTGAAGAAGGGCCAGAAGGTGATCGCCTCCTTCGATCCAGCCCAGGTCCTGCTCGGCACGCCGCTGTGAACCTGCCGGCCCGCGCCGGCTTGCGTACACTAGGGGTCTTTCGAGCCTTGGATGCCCCGTCATGTCCCATCCCTTCGACCAACTGACCCCCGACCTCGTCCTGGATGCCGTGGAAAGCCTCGGCTATCTCAGCGACGCACGGGTGCTGGCGCTCAACAGCTACGAAAACCGCGTGTACCAGGTCGGCATCGAGGACGGCGAGCCGCTGATCGCCAAGTTCTACCGACCGGACCGCTGGAGCGACGCGGCGATCCGCGAGGAGCACGCCTTCTCCGCCGAGCTGGCGGAATGCGAGGTGCCGGTGGTGGCGCCGCTGTCGCGCGACGGCGAAAGCCTGTTCGCATTCTCCGGCTTCCGCTTCGCCCTGTTCCCCCGGCGCGGCGGGCGCGCGCCCGAGCCGGGCAATCTCGACCAGCTCTACCGCCTCGGCCAGTTGCTCGGCCGCCTGCACGCGGTCGGCGCCACGCGGCCGTTCGAGCACCGCGAGGCGCTCGCTGTGGATAACTTCGGCCACGCCTCGCTGGCCACCCTGCTGGAAGGCAATTTCATCCCCAGGAGCCTGCTGCCGGCCTACGAGTCGGTCGCCCGCGACCTGCTGAAACGCCTCGACGCCCTGTTCGCCGAGGTGCCCTACCAGCCGATCCGCCTGCACGGCGACTGCCATCCAGGCAACCTGCTGTGCCGCGACGAGGTCTACCACATGGTCGATCTCGACGACTGCCGCATGGGCCCGGCCCTCCAGGACCTGTGGATGATGCTCGCCGGCGAGCGCCACGAACGCCTGGCGCAGATTGCCGAACTGGTCGACGGCTACAACGAGTTCCACGACTTCGACCCGCGCCAGCTACCGCTGCTCGAAGGCCTGCGCAGCCTCCGCCTGATGCACTACAGCGCCTGGCTCGCGCGGCGCTGGGACGACCCGGCGTTCCCGCCGAGCTTCCCCTGGTTCGGCAGCGAACGTTACTGGGGCGAGCAGGTGCTGGTGCTGCGCGAACAACTGGCGGCGCTGGACGAGGAACCGCTGCGGCTGTTCTGAGCCTCCTGCGGACAGGGCGAATGGCGCGCGGCGCTATCCGTCCCGCCGCGGGGCAGGCGAGGGAACGGCAAGTGTGCCGGTGCTTTTCCGCGGGAACTGTGCGCAGACAAGCCCGCCACCCCCCTACTAGAATTCACAGGTCATCCGCTCGTGCATGCCGTGCACGGCCATTCTTACCTGCCTGACGTTTCAAGGATTCTCCATGGCGACCGCCAACCTCCGTCGGGGCTATGTCCTCGGCCTGACGGCTTATGTGATCTGGGGATTGTTCCCGCTCTACTTCAAACTGCTCGAACGCATTCCCGCGGTGGAAATCATCGTCCAGCGCGCGGTCTGGTCGGCCCTGTTCGGCGCCGTCCTGCTGCTGTTCTGGAAACACCCGGGCTGGTGGCGCGAACTGCGCCAGAATCCGCAGCGCTTCGTCGTGCTGGCCGCCAGCGGACTGCTGATCGCCAGCAACTGGATGACCTATGTCTGGGCGGTGAACAACGGCCACATGCTGGAAGCCAGCCTGGGCTACTACATCAATCCGCTGATCAACGTGATGCTCGGCATGTTGCTGCTCAAGGAACGCCTGCGTCCTCTGCAATGGCTGGCGGTGGCCCTGGCTTCGCTGGGCGTGGCGCAGCAGGTCTGGCAACTCGGCAGCCTGCCCTGGGTGTCGCTGGTGCTGGCCCTGACCTTCGGCTTCTACGGCCTGATCCGCAAAAAGGCGCCGGTCGCCGCGCTGCCCGGACTGGTGGTGGAAACCTGGCTGCTGCTGCCGCTGGCGCTGGTCTGGTTGCTGTTTTTCGCCGACGGGCCGACCAGCGAAACGGCTTTCTGGAGCACCCCGGAAGCCCTGTGGGTGGTCGCCGCGGGCCCGGTGACGCTGGTTCCGCTGGTCTGCTTCAACGCTGCGGCAAGGCACCTGCCCTACGCCACCCTGGGCTTCCTGCAATACCTGGCGCCGACGCTGGTCCTGCTACAGGCGATCCTGCTGTTCGGCGAGCATCTGGACTCCAGCCGCCTGACCGCCTTCGCTTTCATCTGGCTCGCCCTGGCCGTCTACAGCTTCGACGCCTGGCGCAGCCTGCGCCGCCTTCCCCAGCCGGGCTGACGTTATCCCCAGGCTTGCGGAACTCCGCAAGCCTGGCGAAAAAACACGCACTCCTTCCTATCCCCCGCCAATACTGACGCTCAGCGATCCACCCCAGGCTTTTCCACAGGTTCATGCACGTACTTTGTGCATAGACCTGCCTTCTCCTCCCCGCAGGCGCGTGGATAACTCGTCGGAAGAAGCCCTGCAAAGCGCCTGATCAGTCTTTGAGCACACCGCTGTATGCCAGTATTACCAAGGGTTACACCGATATACACAAGGCTTATCCACAAAGCTGCCCAAGGCTTTTGTGAGCAACTGTGGATGAACCGGAAGAGCCATCGATCAAAAAACGTACGGATTCTTGGACTGCCGATGGATAAAGGCCTGCATGGATTCTTCCCCGGCTTACCCACAGACTGCTCCACGTTATTTGTGCACAGGGGCAATAACAGCGGCGAAGGTTAATCCACAAGCAAAAGCGCAAGAGAGGCTGCTCAGAAAACGATCAAACCCTTGTATCGCCCATGGATAAAGACCTGCAAGGTTATCCACACAGAATACCCACAGGCTGGTCCACCTGGCTTGGGAATAACCGCAACGTAGCTGGTCAAAAAACGCGCTACGACCTCCAAGCCTCGCGGCGCCTGGGTTTCAGGGTTTCACCCAAGGCTTTTCCACAGGCCCGTCCCCGGCTTTCCTGAACAACTTCAGGACGCGTCCAGCACCAACTCCACCATCAGGTCGTCGGCCAGGTCTTCCAGTCGCTCGCGCAGGGTGTCCAGCGACAGGGTCAGCGGCACCGCCAACAGCGCATCGGCATGGAACAGCGGTTCGCTGCTCATCGGCGCCGGGCGCACTTCGGTGGACAGGCTCTCCAGGTTCACCCCGTGCTCGGCCAGCAACCGGGTGATGTCGCGCACGATACCGGGGCGGTCGTTGCCCACCAGGTCGAGGTGGATAGGCTTCCAGTTGCATACCGGCTCGATCCCGCTTTCCGCCAGGAGCACGCGAATGCCGTGGCTGGACAGGCCCTGTAGCCCTTCCACCAGTTCGTCGTAGCCCTCCGCCGGCACGGCCACCCGCAGTATCCCGGCGAACTGCCCGGCCATCCGCGACATGCGGCTTTCCAGCCAGTTGCCGCCGTGGGAGGCGATGCATTGGGCGATGCGCTCGACCAGGCCGGGATGGTCGGTGGCGATCACGGTCAGGACCAGGTGATCCATGAGCTTGCCTCCTGCTGGGACGAATGGGAGTTCAGAGCTGCAGCCAGTAAGTGTAGAACTGTTCGTCACGGACATAGCCGAGGCGCTCGTAGAGCGACTGCCCGGCGTGGTTGGTCTTCGCCGTCTCCAGTTGCAGGCCGCAGGCGCCCATGCTTTCGGCGAAACCCCGGGCCTGGTTCATCAGGGCCTCGCCGACGCCCTGGCGGCGCGCCTCCGGACGGACGTAGAGATCGCTGAGCAGCCACGAAGGTCGTAGCGCAAGGGAGGCGAACAGCGGATAGAGTTGGACGAAGCCCAGCGCCCGCGCCTCGGCATCCCTGGCCAGGAACAGGGTCGAATCGCCCTGGCGCAGGCGCTCGGCGAGGAATGCGCGGACCTGCTCTTCCGGCGCCGGCACTTCGTAGAAGTCGAGGTAGGCGGAAAACAGCGGAACCAGGTCGGCGAGATCGGCGAGGGATGCGGCATGGACGGGCATGGCGAGGCTCCTGGGGCGATTCCGGGAGTATAGGCAAGGCGCTCGCAGCGCAGTGAAACATCCTGCGACGCCGCGCCGCAGTTGGGCTCGCGATAAATCGTGTACTGTTTTTAGATTTATCTGGAACAAAGTACAGTTTTTTTGCGAACATTGAGCCTGGCCAACGTGACCGTGAAGCGTCATCCAGTCGTAACGCGACGCGTAACCACTGATTTTTCCCGCGGCATCATGTAGTATGCCGCGGCTCGGACTACAAGGCCGTGCGGCCCGGGTCCAGAGCTGGTCTAGAGCAGAGTGAGGCAAACAATGACTGAACGCGTTCAAGTCGGTGGCCTGCAGGTCGCCAAAGTCCTGTTCGACTTCGTGAACAACGAAGCCATCCCCGGAACCGGCGTCTCTGCCGACACGTTCTGGACCGGTGCGGAGGCCGTGATCAACGACCTGGCGCCGAAGAATAAAGCCCTGCTCGCCAAGCGCGACGAACTCCAGGCCAAGATCGACGGCTGGCACCAGGCTCGCGCCGGCCAGGCCCACGACGCCGCTGCCTACAAGGCCTTCCTCGAGGAAATCGGCTACCTGCTGCCCGAGGCGGAAGACTTCCAGGCCGGCACCCAGAACGTCGACGACGAGATCGCCCGCATGGCCGGCCCGCAGTTGGTGGTGCCGGTGATGAATGCGCGCTTCGCCCTCAACGCCTCCAACGCCCGCTGGGGCTCGCTGTACGACGCGCTCTACGGCACCGACGTGATCAGCGAAGAAGGCGGCGCCGAGAAAGGCAAGGGCTACAACAAGGTTCGCGGCGACAAGGTCATCGCCTTCGCTCGCGCCTTCCTCGACGAGGCCGCGCCGCTGGAGTCCGGCTCCCATGTCGACGCCATTTCCTACAGCGTGAAGAACGGCGCGCTGGTCGTCGCGCTGAAGAACGGTAGCGAAACCGGCCTGAAGAACGCTGGCCAGTTCCTTGCCTTCCAGGGCGACGCCGCCAAGCCGCAAGCGGTACTGCTCAAGCACAACGGCCTGCACTTCGAAATCCAGATCGACCCGAGCAGCCCGGTCGGCCAGACCGATGCCGCAGGCGTGAAGGACGTGCTGATGGAAGCCGCCCTCACCACCATCATGGACTGCGAGGACTCGGTCGCCGCGGTCGACGCCGACGACAAGGTAGTGATCTACCGCAACTGGCTGGGCCTGATGAAAGGCGACCTGGCCGAGGAAGTCAGCAAGGGCGGCAGCACCTTCACCCGCACCATGAACCCGGACCGCGTCTACACCAGGGCCGACGGTTCCGAACTGACCCTGCACGGCCGCTCGCTGCTGTTCGTGCGCAACGTCGGCCACCTGATGACCAACGATGCGATCCTCGACAAGGACGGCAACGAAGTGCCGGAAGGCATCCAGGACGGTCTGTTCACCAGCCTGATCGCCATTCATGACCTGAACGGCAACACCAGCCGCAAGAACAGCCGCACCGGCAGCGTGTATATCGTCAAGCCGAAGATGCACGGTCCGGAAGAAGCCGCCTTCACCAACGAGCTGTTCGGCCGCGTCGAGGACGTCCTCGGCCTGCCGCGCAACACCCTGAAGGTCGGCATCATGGACGAGGAGCGCCGCACCACCGTGAACCTGAAGGCCTGCATCAAGGCGGCCAAGGATCGCGTGGTGTTCATCAACACCGGCTTCCTCGACCGCACCGGCGACGAGATCCACACCTCCATGGAAGCCGGCGCCGTGGTGCGCAAGGGTGCCATGAAGTCGGAGAAGTGGATCGGCGCCTACGAGAACAACAACGTCGACGTCGGCCTGGCCACCGGCCTGCAAGGCAAGGCGCAGATCGGCAAGGGCATGTGGGCCATGCCCGACCTGATGGCCGCCATGCTCGAGCAGAAGATCGGCCATCCGCTGGCCGGCGCCAACACCGCCTGGGTCCCGTCGCCGACCGCCGCGACCCTGCACGCCCTGCATTACCACAAGGTCGACGTGTTCGCCCGCCAGGCCGAGCTGGCCAAGCGCACCCCGGCCTCGGTGGACGACATCCTGACCATTCCGCTGGCGCCGAACACCAACTGGACCGCGGAAGAGATCAAGAACGAGGTGGACAACAACGCCCAGGGCATCCTCGGCTATGTCGTCCGCTGGATCGACCAGGGCGTCGGCTGCTCCAAGGTGCCGGACATCAACGACGTCGGTCTGATGGAAGACCGCGCCACCCTGCGCATCTCCAGCCAGCTGCTGGCCAACTGGCTGCGTCACGGCGTGATCAGCCAGGAGCAGGTGGTCGAGAGCCTCAAGCGCATGGCCGTGGTGGTCGACCGGCAGAACGCCAGCGACCCGTCCTACCGGCCGATGGCGCCGAACTTCGACGACAACGTCGCGTTCCAGGCCGCCCTGGAGCTGGTGGTGGAAGGCACCCGGCAGCCGAACGGCTATACCGAGCCGGTCCTGCATCGCCGCCGCCGCGAGTTCAAGGCGAAGAACGGGCTGTAGGCCGTTCGCCGCAGCGCAACGAAAAGCCGCCCCGAGGGGCGGCTTTTTCATTTCTTCGGGTAGCCATGCACACGCTCCCAACAGTCGTCACGCAGCTCCTCGGCATGGCTACGGATGCTGCCCCAACCGTTCTGCCGCAGCGCCTCCCGGGCCTCTCGACGTACCGCCTGCCATCCGGGGTGGGCATAGATGTCGAAGTCGAAGCAGCCCAGCGCTTCCTCGGGCAGCTCGTTGCACAGCGCCCAGACACGCCTCAAGGCATCGCGAAAACTCCCGGCCTGGTGACCCGGACAGCCTTCGAGCCACTCGTGCAGCGGCACGATCTTCTCCGACCAGGTAGAGCAGCCCGGGCAACTGCCGATGGTCTCTCTCTGCATGGCACCGTCAAGGGCCAGGAAATCGAGCGCCAGGAACGCCTCTGCGCTGAGCAGGACCCATCGATGCTCATCCTGCCCGTACCACGTCCAGATGAAACTGCCCGGCTCGTTCATGTCGGCTCCTGCGCCGAGGGAAAAGCCGCGACGATAGCCTAATCAGGCTGCGCCGAGAAAGCTCAGCACCGCGCCTTCGAACGCCTGCGGGAACTCGACGTTCGACAGATGCACGGCGATGCGCTCGTCCCACTGCGCCGCCGGGCCAAGCCAGGCCGAGGTGTTGGCCAGCACCAGCCGCTCGATCCGCTGCGGCGCATGCAGCGCCAGCCACTGGCCGACGATCCCGCCCAGGGACAGGCCGAGGAAATGCGCGCGCCGAACCTCCAGCGCGTCGAACAGCTCCAGTACGTCCTCGCCCAGCCGGGCCAGGGTATAGGGCCCCGGCGGCACGCTGGAGGCGCCATGGCCACGGGCGTCGTAGCGCAGGACGCGGAAGTGCCGGGTCAGTGCCGGGAGTTGTGCATCCCACATGTGCAGGGTGGTACCGATGGAGTTGGAGAGCGCCAGCAGCGGTTTCTCCGCCGCACCGTCCAGGCGATAGGCGAGGCTGGCGCCATCGCTGGTAGCGAGAAAAGACAGGTTGCCCATGGGAGCCTCCGGGGTCAGGGTGATTGCCATGCACGCCAGGCTAGTTGCGACGGCCCCTGGGAAAAACTACAAAGAATGGAACGACTCTGTCAGGGAAGCTGACATGCACGATTTCACCCTCCACGACCTCCAATGCTTCGACGCAGTGGTCGACGCCGGCGGCTTCCAGGCCGCCGCACAGCGCCTGCACCGCTCCCATCCGGCGGTGTTCGCCGCCGTTGCCAGGCTGGAGCGCCAGCTCGGCCTGGTGCTGCTGGAACGAGGCGGCTACCGGGTCGGCCTGACCGCCGCCGGTCGCTCCTTCCACCAGCGTGCCCAGGCCCTGCTCTACGAACTGGAAGGGCTGCGGGGCCACGCCGCGCACCTGGCCCAGGGCGAGGAAAGCGAGCTGCGCGTGGTACTGGGCGACCTCTGCCCGCCGCGCCCGGCCCTGGCGCTGCTCGCAGGGTTCTTCGGCAGCCAGCCGCAGACCCGCCTGCAACTGCTGTTCGAAACCGTCAGCGGCCCGCTGGAGCGCCTGCTGGACGGCGAGGCCGACCTGATCCTGCATCGCGTGGACAAGTCCGACCCACGCCTGGAATGGCTCGACCTGTGCAGGGTCGGGCTGGTCCCGGTCATCGCGCCGGGCCTGCTCGGCGATCCTCCGCCGCGATCGGTGCGCCCGGAACAACTGCGCCCCTTCGCCCAGTGCGTGATGCGCGACAGCGCCCGCCATTCGCCGCCGACGGACTATTTCATGCTCGCCGGCGCGCGACAGTGCAGCGTGCCGGACCAGCGAACGAAGAAAGAGGTGATCCTCCAGGGCCTCGGCTGGGGGCACCTGCCGGACTTCCTGGTCGACGAGGAACTGGCCGACGGCCGCCTGCTCGCCCTGGCCGGGCCGCATCTGCCAGGACGCAGCGAAGAGGTGGTGGCGGCGCGCCGGCGCGATCGCGCGCAGGGCCCGGTAGCGGAACGCCTGTGGGCGTTCCTGCGGGACAACGCTACGACGTTGCGGGGGAAAAGCGGCGACAGGGCGGAGGGCGCCAGGCGTCCTCGGTGAAAAGCTGGCGGATATCGCCAGGCGCTATTCGCCCTACCCCCACGCACTCCCCCGGCATCAACGCCGGCTTGCCGCCAGCTACTCCGCCATCTTGCGCAACGCCTCGCCATCCAGCCGGTAGCGCACCCACTCGTCCTGCGGCAGCGCGCCGATGGAGCGGTAGAAGTCGATGGCCGGCTGGTTCCAGTCCAGCACGCTCCACTCCAGGCGTCCGCAGTCGTTGGCCACGGCCTCGCGGGCCAGCTCGCGGAGCAGCCGGCGACCGGCGCCGACGCCACGGTACTCAGGGGTGACGTAGAGGTCTTCGAGGTAGATGCCGTTGCGCCCCAGCCAGGTCGAGTAGCTGTAGAAATACACCGCATAGCCGATCGGCCGGCCTTCGCTCAGGCACATCAGCGCGCGGGTCGGCGAGCCTTCGGCGAACAGGCTGCGGCGGATGCCTTCGACATCGGTGACCACCTCATGGCGGGCGCGCTCGTAGTCGGCCAGTTCGATGATGAAGGCAAGGATCTGTTCGGCGTCGGCCGGTACGGCGGGACGGATTTCGAGAGTCATGGGCAACCTTCCGGTGGGGGATCCGGCCATCCTAGTGCGCCTGCTAAGATGCATGAAGTGCATTCTTCTCATCGGCAACTGAATAACATGCATCCCCTGCTGCGCCGCCTCGATCTCAACCTCCTGCTTGTCTTCGACGCCCTGTATCGCCACCGCAACGTCGGCACCGCAGCCAGCGAACTGGCGATCAGCGCCTCGGCCTTCAGCCATGCGCTGGGGCGCCTGCGCCAGGGGCTGGACGACGAGCTGTTCCTGCGCCAGGGCAACCGCATGCAGCCGACCCAGCGTGCCGAGCACCTGGCCGCTGCGGTGGCCGCCGCCCTGCGCGCCCTCGGCGAGGGGCTGGAAGAGTGGCGGCCGTTCGTACCGGGACAGAGCCAGCGCACCTTCGTCTTCGCCGCCACCGACTACACCGCCTTCGCCCTGCTTCCGCCGCTGATGAACCGCCTGCAGCACAGCGCGCCCGGAGTGCGCCTGCGCCTGGTCAACGCGGAACGCAAGTTGTCGGTGGAGGCCCTGGCCAGCGGGCGGATCGATTTCGCCCTCGGCTACGACGAGGAACACGAGCGCCTGCCCGAAGGCATCCAGGCCCATGACTGGTTCGCCGACCGCTACGTGGTGGTAGCGCGGCGCGACCACCCGCGCCTCGCCGGGGCGCCGACGCTGGAGGGCTACCTGGCCGAACGGCATGCGGTGGTGACGCCGTGGAACGAGGACAGCGGGGTGATCGACCGGCTGCTGGCCCGCTCCGGCCTGCGTCGCGAAGTGGCGGTGCAACTGCCGACGGTGCTGGCGGCGCTGTTCCTGGCAGGCTCCACCGATTTCCTGCTCACCGCTCCGCGACATGCCGCACAGGCCCTGACGGAAGCCGCCGGCCTCGCCCTGTATCCCGCGCCGTTCGACATTCCGCCCTACGTGCTGCGGCTCTACAGCCACGTCCAGCATGCCGGGCGTGATGCCCATGCGTGGATGATCGGGCAGTTGAAGGGCCTGGATATTTCCCGGACGGGCTGAGCTTCGCGCCGCGCACCGTCGACGGGCGCGGCGGTAACACTGGGCACAATTATTGTGCACAATTTTCCCAATACGGCCTCCTGGCGTCCCGCTTTTTTCCCCTCTCCCTCGTCCGTCCGCATAAGCCTATGAATCGGTTCGAAATTCTTACCTGATCGAAGCAACAGCTTTTTCCCAAGCGGTTTCAGGGGCTTGCCGCCGAAAGGCCGGTTTCCGCAGAGCGCGGAAAATTCGATCGAGAATCGGTTGGCACACAACTGGCTTAAATATTCGAAATTCTTGTATACAAAAACAACAGACGAACCCGACCTCGCGCCGAGTTCTTCCGACTGCCGGAGGAGACCGCCATGTCCAGCACCCCGAAGCCGCCCGCCTCGCCCCGCGAGTTTTCTCCCTCGCTGCTCGACCTCGGCACCCTGGAAAGCCTCGACAGCCTGCCGCGCGCCGGTCAGCGGAGCGCGGAGTTCTCCGCCTCGCTGCTCGACCTGGGCACTCCGGCCAGTCTCGATTGCCTGCCACGCGCCGGGCTGCGCGCAGCGGAGTTCTCGGCGGCGCGCCTGGACCTGGGCACTCCCGCCAGTCTCGATTGCCTGCCCCGCGCCAGCCATCACGCCGGCCCCGAACTGCCGCCGCTGAGCCCGCGCCTGTACAGCGCCGATCTCGCCCCGACCAAGGCCGAAGGGCGCCGCTGGGGACGCTACAGCCTGTTCGCGCTGTGGACCAACGACGTGCACAACATCGCCAACTACTCCTTCGCCATCGGCCTCTTCGCCCTCGGCATGAGCGGCGCGCAGATCCTCGCCGCGCTGGCCCTGGGCGCGCTGATGGTCTACGGGCTGATGAACCTGTCCGGCTACATGGGCCAGAAGACCGGGCTGCCCTACCCGGTGATGTGCCGCATCGCCTTCGGCATCCACGGCGCACAACTCCCCGCGCTGATCCGCGCGGTGATCGCCATCGCCTGGTTCGGCATCCAGACCTATCTCGCCTCCATCGTCCTGCGCGTGCTGCTGACGGCGATCTGGCCGGGGCTCGCAGCCTACGACCAGGACGCCATCCTCGGCCTGTCGAGCCTGGGCTGGGCGACCTTCGTCGCCATCTGGTGCGTGCAACTGCTGATCTTCGCCTACGGCATGGAGATGGTGCGTCGCTACGAATCCTTCGCCGGACCGGTGATCCTGCTCACCGTCGCCGCCCTCGCCGCCTGGATGTACCTGCGCGCCGGCGCCTCCATCGCCTGGTCCAGCGGCGAACCCATGAGCGGTTCGCAGATGTGGTTGAAGATCTTCGGCGGCGCGGCGTTCTGGGTGACCCTGTACGGCACCATGATCCTGAACTTCTGCGACTTCGCCCGCGGCTGCCCGGACCGGCGCACCATCAGCGTCGGCAACTTCTGGGGGCTGCCGGTGAACATCCTGCTGTTCGGCCTGTTCGCGGTGGTCCTCGCCGGCGCCCAGTTCAGGATCGACGGCCAGCTCATCCAGAGCCCCACCGACATCGTCGCCGCGATCCCCGACACCCTCTTCCTGGTGCTGGCCAGCCTGGCGCTGCTGATCGTCACCGTGGCGGTGAACATCATGGCCAACTTCGTCGCCCCGGCCTACGTACTCACCAACCTGGCGCCGAACCTGCTGAACTTCCGCCGCGCCGGGCTGATCAGCGCGACCATCGCGGTGCTGATCCTGCCCTGGCACCTGTACAACAGCCCCGGGGTGATCCTCTACTTCCTCGGCGGCCTCGGCGCGCTGCTCGGCCCGCTGTACGGGATCATCATGGTCGACTACTACCTGGTGCGGAAAGGCCGGGTGAACCTGCCGGAGCTGTACACCGAAAGCCGCGCCGGCGCCTATCACTACGCGCGAGGGGTGAACCCGCGGGCCATCGCCGCGTTCGTCCCGGCGGCGATCATCTCCACCCTGCTGGCGTTGTTGCCGGCATTCGCCGAGCTATCGCCGTTCTCCTGGTTCTTCGGCGCCGGCCTGGCCGGCCTGATCCACTACGCCCTGGCCAAGCGCCGCGTGGCGTACCGCGAAGTCTCCGGCGAAGCGATCGCGGTGGACAGCGTGCAGCACTGACGGATACCTGGCCGGCCTGGGCGCGACACCCGCCTAGGCCGGCAGTAGCGCCTGCAATTCTTCCTCGATCGCATCCAGCGCCTGGAACGACCGCTCGACGCGGGCCACCGCGACCGCCCCCTCCAGCGCCGCGAGGATCAGCCAGGCGCGCGAGGCGGCGAGCTTTTCCGCCAGTCCGTCGGCGCGCAACGCACGCTCGATGCTGGCGTGCCAGGCGCGGAGCGCCCGGCGGCATTCAGCGTGCACCGGGGCCAGCTCGGCGTCGATGCTCAGGCTGGTGGAAAGCACCGGGCAGGCCTCTTCGAAACGCGAATGCTCCAGCCAGCCACGCAGGGTCGTGGTGAACTGGCGGAGGACGTTGCGCGCATGGGGGGCCTGGGTTCCGGCGCGGTCGAGGAAGGACGCCACCTCGTCGGCGACGAAGCCGATCGCGGCGCTGGCGATCTGCGGCTTGCCCTCGGGGAAATAGTGATAGAGCGAGCCTTTCGGCGCCTCGGCGCGAGCGATGATGTCGCTCAGCCCGGTGCCGAAATACCCGCGGCTGGCCAGCAGCGAGGCGGTGGCATGGACGATCCGTTCGGCGGCATTGGACTTCTTCGGCAAACCTGACTCCCCAACTCACGGCAGACGACCGGGCAAGCATGCCCGAGCCTCAGGGCAGATGAAACACGCCGCTGGCGCTGGCCACCAGGCGCTCGCCGCTGTGCAGCCGGGCCGAGGCGAAGGCCATGCGCTGGCCGAGCTTGTCGACCCGGGTATGCACCTCCAGCCAGTCGCCGACCCGCGCGACCCCGCAGAAGTCCAGGCGTAGGCCGACGGTGACCATCGGCTGCGGCGGTTCGCGGGAGAACGCCATGGCATAGCCGAGGCCGACGTCGGCCAGGGTCGAGAGCAGGCCGCCGTGGGCGGTGCCACCATGGTTGCAGTGCTTTTCGTCGATGCGCAGCGCCACCACCAACTGGCGCTGGGCGTCGTGCCGGCAGAAGAAAGGACCGAGCAGGTCGAGCAACGGACTGCTGCGGAACAGCGGCTGGAATCCTTCGGGGACGTTCATCACGGTGCGGCCTCCGTCTTATATAGACTGGTCTATATAAAATATGCCCGGACGCTGGATCCACCAGCGCCGCGAAGGTCTTATCCAGGCGTTGAATGGCGCTTCATCAGGACGGCGCCCAGGGCGCCGCCCACTCTCCCTCTCAGCGGCTCATCGGACCGCGCACCGGCCGCTCGCGGGCATGGCTGGTCTCGCTGAGCGGCGCGCCGGCCTCGCGCAGCGCCTGGCGCTGTTCGGCGACCGGGGTCTGCGCGGTGGCCTTCTCGAAACGCGCCAGATGCTGGAAGGCCGGCAGGGAGAAGGCGTCGGCCAACAGACGCGCCAGGCGCGGCCAGCGCTCGCCGTCGACCTGGTAGCGCGCCAACTGGGCATTGCGGAACAGGCAGGCGACGGCGACATCGGCGATGGACAGCTCGCCGAACAGCCAGCCGCTCGGCGGGATCCGCCCTTCCAGGTAATTGCAGATCGATGGCAGGTCTTCGTCGTAGGTGCGTTGCAGGATCGCCTGGTCGGGTTCGCGCTGCCAGATGCCACGGTTGATCACCAACTGGTGGAACAACTGCCAGATGATCACCTGGCCCAGCCGCGAATCGGCGTACTCCTCCAGCCAGCGGGCCTGGGCGCGCTGGCCGATGTCGACGGGATACAGGCTCGGCTGCGGGTAGCGCTCCTCCAGGTACTGGCAGATCACGCTGGAATCGTTGAGGACGAAGTCACCGTCCACCAGCACCGGAATCTGGCGCAACGGACTGAGGCGCTCGAAGGCCGCGTCGCCGAAGAACGGCACGATGGGGTCGATGCGGTAGGCGATGCCTTTCAGTTCCAGCAGCACCAGCACCTTGCGCACATAGGGGGACAGATAGGAACCGATGATCAGCAAAGGTTCGGCCACGGCGAGACTCCTGTTCTTGTTATGGGAACGCCGATCCTCCGGCAAACCGGTGGGACGACTCAAGTGGCTTCCCGACGGACGCCAATTGCAGGGATAGTCGCACTTTGCGATCATTTGCGAATAATTCTCGTTTTTCCATTCAATCCCGTTTCGGGATGGGGAGCGGCCGTGTCGGCGGGTGACGTCAGCAACAGCGAATTCGTGGGTAGCCTGTACCGGGACCACCGCGGCTGGCTGCTTGCCTGGCTGAACCGCAACCTCGGCTGCCGCCAGCGCGCCGAAGACCTCAGCCAGGACACCTTCGTTCGCCTCCTCGGCCGCCCGGAGCTGCCCGGCCTGCGCGAACCACGCGCGTTCCTGGCGAAGGTGGCGCGCGGCCTGATGATCGACCACTTCCGCCGCGCCGCCCTTGAGCAGGCCTATCTCGCCGAACTGGCGCTGGTTCCGGAAGCGGAGCAGCCTTCGGCCGAAGAGCAGTACCTGATTCTCGAGGATCTCCGCGAGATCGATCGCCTGCTTGGCACGCTGTCGCTGAAGGCGCGCAGCGCGTTTCTCTATAGCCGCCTGGACGGCATGCCCCACGCGGAGATCGCCGAGCGTCTCGGAGTCTCGGTGCCGCGCGTGCGCCAATACCTGGCCCAGGGCCTGCGCCAGTGCTATATCGCCCTCTACGGAGAGCCCCGGTGAGCGCCGACGATCGTCATTCGCCGGTACGCGCGCGGGTGCTCGACGAAGCCATCGCCTGGCAATTGCTGCTCGACTCCGGCGAAGCCCATCCCGACGATCACCGCGCCTTCCACCGCTGGTACGCGGCGCATCCCGAACACGAACGCGCCTGGGAACAGCTCGGCGGCCTCGACCGGCACCTGGCGAGAGCCGCCAACGGGCCGGCGCGCAACGCCCTGCTGACCGGCAACGCACGCTTCAAGCGCCGCCTGCGCCGGCTCGGCGGCAGCGCCCTGGGGCTAGTGCTGGCGCTGGGCGTCGGGCTCGGCGTGGCCAACCGCTACGTCCCGGTCCGCTACCTGCTGGCCGACGCTTACAGCGCCACCGGCGAACAGCGCGAGCTGACCCTCCCGGATGCCACCCATGTGCGCCTGAACAGCCGCAGCGCCATCGACGTCCGCTTCGACGGCGAACGCCGCCAGGTCGTGCTACTGGCCGGCGAGATCCTGGTGGAAACCGCCCATGGCGACCCGCGCCCCTTCGTGGTCAGCAGCGCCGATGGCGACATGCGCGCCCTCGGCACGCGCTTCCTGGTGCGCCGCGAGGAACCCGGCACGCGCCTCACCGTGTTGCAGTCGGCGGTGGCCGCGCGCGCGGAAACGCTCAGCGAAGAGCGTGTGATCAAGGAAGGCCAGCAGGTGCTGATCCTGCCGCAAGGCCTGCAGGCCAGCGAAGCGGCCCCGGCCCTGGCCGGCGCCTGGGCACAAGGCATGCTGGTGGTGGAGAACGCCCGGCTGGCCGACCTGGTGGCGGAACTGGGGCGCTATTCGCCGGCGCTGCTGCGGGTCGACCCGAGCATCGCCGACCTGCGCGTCACCGGCAGTTTCCCGCTGAAGGACACCCGCCTCGCCCTTCAGGCTTTGGAGCCGAGCCTGCCGGTGCGCAGCGTGAGGCACAACGCCTGGTGGTTCGAAGTGGTGCCACGCTGAACCGAACGGGCCGGCGAAAAATTTTTCCCGCCGGCCCTATCACTTTTTCCGACTCGTCCGGCAAGGAGGCATTGAGACTCGTTTCCATCCAGGAGCCCCGCACATGCCCCGCCCGACGTTCCGTCCCGGCCTGCTCGCCCTAGCCATCGCCCTCGCCGTTCCCGCACCGTTCCTCCACGCCGCCCCGGCCGAACAGGCCAGCGTGCGCGACTACCGCATCGCCGCCGGGCCGCTGGCAGGCACCCTGAACCGCATCGCGGCCCAGGCCGGCCTGGTCCTCGCCCTGGACCCGGCGCTCGCCGAAGGACGCAGCGCCCACGCCGTACAAGGTCGCTTCGACGCGCCCGGCGCATTGCGCGAAGCGCTCAAGGGCAGCGGCCTGGAGCTGGTGGAAAATGCCGGCGGCACCTACAGCCTGCGCAAGGTGCCGGAAGACACCCTGTCGTTGCAGGCGATGACGGTCAGCGGCGCCGAGGAAGACCCACTGGGGCCGACCAGCGGCTACGTGGCCAAGCGCAGCATGACCGGGACCAAGACCGATACGCCGATCCTCGAGACCCCGCGCTCGATCTCGGTGGCGACCCGCCAGCAGATGACCGACCGCGCCGTGCACAACCTCGACGACGCGGTGCGCTACATGCCCGGCGTCGTCGCCAGCAGCTTCGGCAGCGACACCCGCTCCGACTGGTTGAAGGTGCGCGGCTTCAAGCCGACCCAGTTCCTCGACGGCCTGCCGATGGCGGTCGGCGTCTACAACAACCCGAAGCTGGAAACCTGGAACCTGGAGCGTGTCGCCCTGTTGCGCGGCCCGGCCTCCTCGGTCTACGGCCAGACCCCGCCCGGCGGCATGCTCGACATGGTCAGCCTGCGTCCGCAGAACGTCACCAGTCACGAGGTGAAGGCCGAGGTCGGCAACTACAACCACAAGCAGGTCAGCTTCGACAGCACCGGCCCGCTCGACGACGAGGGACGCTTTCTCTATCGCATCTCCGGCGTGGTGCGCGACAGCAACACCCAGGTCGACCATATCGACGACAAGCGCTACAACATCGCCCCGAGCCTGACCTGGAACATCGACGACGACACCAGGCTGACCTTCCTCGGCCAGTTCAACCGCGACGATACCGGCATCACCAGCCAGTTCCTGCCGCTGCGCGGAACCAAGTACGACGCGCCGTTCGGCAAGGTTTCCCACCACAAGAACCTCGGCGACCCGGACTGGGAATACTACGACCGCACCTACTACTGGCTGGGCTACGCCTTCGAGCGGCGGATCAACGATGTCTGGCAGTTCCGCCAGAACCTGCGTTACCTGCGCAACGACCTGTCGTTCCAGGCGGTTACAGCGGGCACAGCTCATGCCGACGGCACACTGGAACGCAGCACCACCTCGGTGGATGAAGACGTCAGTCAGTTCGTAGTAGATAACAACTTCCAGGCCGACTTCGAAACAGGCGCCCTGCGCCACACCCTGCTGCTAGGCCTGGATCACAACCGCACCGACAATCAATACACATCAATCTTTGGCAGCGCGCCGCCGAGCAACGTCAACAACCCGATCTACGGCCAGCCGATCGTCAAACCGGATCGTTCGACGGCCTTCTACGACTACAAGCAGAAGACCTACCAGACCGGCCTCTACGTCCAGGACCAGATCGCCCTCGACAACTGGCGCCTGACCCTCGGCGGTCGCGAGGACTGGGTGCACACCGGGGCCACCTTCTACAACAAGGGCGACGCCACCAATACCAGCCGCGACAAGAAGTTCAGCGGCAACGCGGCGCTCAGCTACATCTTCGACAATGGCGTGGCGCCCTACATCTCCTATGCGGAGTCGTTCCAGCCCACCACTGGCGCCGATATGAACAGCACCAGTTCGCTGAAGCCGACCGAAGGCAAGCAATGGGAAATCGGTGTGAAGTACCAGCCGGTGGGCTCCGACTCGCTGTTCACCGCCGCGGTCTATGACCTGCGCCAGGAGAACGTCAGCGTGTCGCAGAACATAGGCGGCACGCCGGTCACTTCGCAGACGGGCGAAGTGAAGGTCTCCGGGATAGAGCTGGAAGCCACCAGCAACGTCACCGACAACCTGAAGTTGATCGGCGCCTATAGCTACGCCGACACCGAAGTGAAAAAAGGCCAGTACGCAGGCAACCGCCTGCAACAGGCGCCGCGCAACCAGGCCTCGCTATGGGCCGACTACACCTGGCACGAGGGTGCGCTGAACGGTTTCAGCGTGGGTGCCGGCGCCCGCTACGTAGGCTCGACCTACGGCGACCAGGCCAACACCTACGACGGCTACGCCGGCTCGTACACCCTGTACGACGCCGCCGTGCGCTACGACCTGGGCCAATTGAACGGCAGCCTGAAAGGCGTCAGCGTGGCGGTCAATGCCAACAATCTGTTCAACAAGGACTACCTGGCGTCCTGCGACGGCTACTACTGCTACTACGGCGACCAGCGCAGCGTGGTGGGCAGCGTCAGCTACAAGTGGTGAGCGACGCGTCACAGGTGCGCAACGGCGGATAACCGCTTCGCGGTTATCCGCCCTACCGCAGAACGTACCTTCCGGGCACCGGATGCCCTCCTCCCGCCTGTGGGAGAGGGCCGGGATATCGGCAGCCGGCGCATCGGGGAGGAGCTGCATTCCGGGCGCCGGAGATCGTCGTTCACCCCGCGATCCGACCCCACAGCGCGCTGGCGTCGTCGTGGATCTTGAAACGCGGGAAAGCCAGGGCCTGGTCGTCGCCCTGTTCGATCTCGCGCAACTCGTCGAGCATGGCGCTCACTCCGACGTCCTCGAGGCGCCGCAGCAACTGTTCGTCGGTATAGCGGCGGAAAGGCTCGACCAGCCGGTCGAAGCCGTCGGTCATCAGCACGAAGGAACGCAACGCGGCGAGCGGCAAGGTCTCGCGCTGCACCTGGCCGAGCCAGCGGTCGCTGATGTCCAGCGCCCAGTAGCCCTCGGGCTTGTTCATCAGCAGGCGGTTCTGCCGCACGCGCGGGCGGCTGGCCTTGAACAGTTCGGCGTGATCCCACTGCGGATGTTCCTCGCGCATCCGGCAGAAATGCGCCAGGGATTGCCGATCCAGTTCGTACAGGGCCGAATCGCCGAAGCTGCGTACCTGGCCGTCGGCGCCTTCGACGAGAATCCGGCTGTCGCCGATGTTGAGCAGTTCGATTTCTCCGCCGCGAATCCGCAGCAGGCTCAGGCAGGCCGCCGGCATGTCTTCGAGGTCGTGCCAGTCGCGGCCGCTCTGGGCGCGGAAGTCGCCCTGGATATCGTTGAGCAGGCGCCGCAGCAGGGTCTCGCTGGATTGCTCGGGCTCGACTTCCAGCAGCAACCGCAGGTGCCGGTCCACCGCCTGGGCCAGCCAGCGCGCGTCGCTTTCCACGCCCAGCACGCTGCGACCGATGCTGGTGGCACCGTCGATCACCCAGGCGGCCTGCGCCGTGCAGCCCAGCGCATCGTCGTTCACCGCGCCCCCCGCGCGGCATTCCGCCCCGAGTATTTCCACTGTGGCCATTCGCAGTTCCTCCTATGCTCAATGCGCTGCCAGAATAGCAAGACAGAGCCTTTCCACGTTCCGCTCGTCGTTCCGGGAGAACCGTATGCGTCACCTGCCCTACCCGCTGCTGGGCCTGTTCCTGGCCCTGTCGTCGACCGGCGCCGCCCTGGCCGGCGAACAGTACTACCCGCTGGACAAGGGCTCCGCGCCCTACGCGGTCGCGCCCAGTGCACAGGGTGCGGTCTGGTACGGCGCGGACGGCGGGCATTCGCTGGGGCGCCTCGACCCGACCAGTGGCGAGAGCGTGCAGGTGCCGCTCGGCGAAGGCTCGCGGCCGCGAGCCATCGTCAGCGACGAGAGCGGCAACGCCTGGGTGCTCGACAGTGGCCTCAACGCCATTCTTCGCGTCGGCGGCGAGCGCCTGGGCAGCGAACGTTTCCCGCTACCGGCCAAGGCCGCGCCGGCCGGGCTCGAGTCCGCGGTATTCGACGACGACGGGCGCCTCTGGTTCACCGGCAGCCGCGGTTTCCACGGTCGCCTCGACCCAGCCAGGCGCCTGGTGGAGGTCTGGCCCTCGCCCCAGGGCAAGGCGGCGAACGGCATCTGCGTCACCCCGGACGGCGAGGTCTGGTACGCGCAGGACGACGCGCTGGTGCATGTCGATCCGCTCGACGGCAGCGCCGAGCGATTGCCCGCGCCTGAAGGCACGAAGGCCTTGCGCGGCATCGGCGCCGACTCCATCGGCAGGCTCTGGGCCAGCGACAGCGGTGGCGCCCGGCTGTACCGCTACGATCCCAGCGATGCCTCGTGGCAGAGCTGGCCGCTGCCGGACAGCCAGGCCCGCCCGGACAGCCTGCGGGTCGACGCCATGGACCGTGTCTGGCTGCACGACGCCGCCAGCGGGGCGCTCTTGCGTTTCGACAGTGGGCAGGCGACATTCCGCGTCCTGCCCAGCGACCGGCCGGCGCCCGGCAACGCCCTGCTCGGCGGTCGCCCCGGAGAAACCTGGAGCGCCGAGCCTGCCGCCGATCGTCTGCGCGTCGTCCGCGACTGATCCTTCCAAGGAGCCCGCATGAGCGCTACCCATACGCTGTTCTACGCCGCCGCCTCGCCCTTCGTGCGCAAGGTCCTGGTCCTGCTCCACGAAACCGGCCAACGCGAGCGCGTGGCGCTCGAGGAAGTCACGCCGACGCCGGTCGCGCCCATCCGGCAGCTCAACGCCAGCAACCCGGCCGGCAAGATTCCCGCCCTGCGCCTGCCGGACGGCCAGGTGCTGCACGACAGCCGGGTGATCTGCGACTACTTCGACCAGCAGCACGTCGGCGAACCGCTGATCCCCCGCGAAGGCAGCGCCCGCTGGCGACGCCTGACCATCGCCTCGCTGGCGGACGCCGTCCTCGACGCCGCGGTGCTGTCCCGCTACGAGACCTTCGTCCGCCCCGAGGAGAAGCGCTGGGACGCCTGGCTCGAGGCACAGCGGGAAAAGATCGCGCGGTCCCTGGCATGGCTGGAGAGCGACTGCACCGCCGAACTGCAGGCGCGCTTCGACATCGCCGCCATCGGCGTCGCCTGCGCCCTGGGCTATCTCGACCTGCGCCAGCCGGAGTGGGACTGGCGCGGCCGCTACCCGCGACTCGCCGCCTGGTTCGCCGAAGTCAGCCAGCGCCCGTCGATGCAGGCCACCCGCGCCTGACCCCGAGGCCCGCCGACGCCTGCTGCCGCCGCAGGCGCTCAGCGCGTTGCAGCCAGGCCGCCGAGGGGCCGGGGAACAGCAGGCCGATCCGCGCCGCCAGGCGCTCACCGTCGCGACGGTCGTCGCGCAGGCCGACATAGCCGTTCATTTCCAGCACACCAGGCGGAACAGCAGCAGGCCCAGCAACAGCGCGCTCTGTCCGAGCCCCATGCAAAGCTCCAGGAAGGAGCGCACGTGCGGATTGCCGGCGGCGCCCTCGATGCCGCTGAGGCCTTCCCAGAATCCGTCCGGCATCAGCACCAGCATGGCGTGGGCCAGGGGCTTGCCGCTGGCGATCCAGTACTCGATCAGGCCGAACTTGCCGAAGAACAGCAGGAAGATCAGGATCACACCGCTGACCAGCAGGCCGAGGGCGGCACAGAGGGTGAACTCGAAGAACAGGCGCATGGTTTTCCTCCTTGGAAATCGGCGGCGGCCGGCGCCGCCGCCCTCGTCGTCAGGCCTTGGCGGGTACGGCTGGGAGGTCCTTGCGGCCGACCCCGTACCAGTCCAGGCGGCGGGTCAGCACCATCACCGCGGCAAGCACCGCGAACAGCAGCAGCGAGCCCATCAGCAAGGCGTAGTCCTCCGCGCTCAGCAAGCCGTAGAGCAGGCCGTACAGCCCTGCCAGGCCGACGCTGAAGCCCAGCCCTCGGGCCACGCTGCGCAGGACGAAGCACAGGTAGAAGCCGATCAGGCCGACGCAGGCTCCGGCGGAGACCAGGTAGGCCAGCTCGAAGCCGACGTGCTCGGCCAGCGACAGCAGCAGCAGGTAGAAGAACGCCAGCGCCAGGCCGACCAGCGCGTACTGGATCGGGTGTACCGCCAGGCGCTTGAGCACCTCGAAGAGGAAGAATCCGGCGAAGGTCAGGGTGATGAACAGCAGCGCGTACTTGATCGCGCGGTCGGCCTTCAGGTACTGGTCCACCGGATCGACCAGGCCGACGCCGAAGGCGCGCGCCTGGAAACCGTCGCAGCGCTGCTCCTCCACGCAACTGCGCAGCGCCTCTTCCATGTTGGTGGCGAAGAAGCTGGTCTGCCAGCGCGCGGTGAAGCCCTGGGCGGTGATCTCCCGCTCGCTGGGCAGGAACTCGCCGCCGAAGCTCGGGTGCGGCCAGTCGGCCTTCAGGATGACCTGGCTGTCGCGGCCCACCGGCACGATGTCCAGCCGCTCGCTGCCGAGCAACGACAGGTCGAAGGCGTACTCCAGGCGCTGCGCCTGGCGCCCGTCGACGCCTTGCAGCGGTGCGTGCACACCGCTGCCGAGCAGGCCGACCCGGCTACCCGGCTCGAAGTCGACGCTGGTACCGTTGAGGGACAGGCGCAGGGCATTCTCGATGCCGCGGATGTCGCTGATACCCATCGCCAGGAACGGCGTTTCGAACTGGTAGTCCTCCAGGTCTTCTTCGATGCCATAGTGCGCAGGCACCTGGAAGTAGCCGGCGACCTTGTTGTCGACGTGGTACAGGCGCGCCTGGTAGATGCCGCGGTAGCGCAGCTCGGTGCGCATCTGCCCGTCGAGGGCGAAGCGGTCGGGCAGGAAGTACAGCTCGCCGCGCTGCTCGCGCTCCTGCAACACGCGCTTCTCGGTCTTCTCCTCGGTGACCCACTCGCGCACCGTCCTGCGGTACGGCACCACCAGCAGCGGGCCGGTGAGGCGCTGGCTGTAGCTGGAGCTGCGGGCGATATCCTGCAGCACGCCGTCACGAACCTCCTGGCGATCGCGGATCAGGCCGTCGATCATCAACAGGGGAATCAGCAATAGCAGGATGAGTAGGGCGATGGCGCCGAGCTTGTAGGCCAGCGTGCGGTTCATGGGGGGACTCTCCGTCGGGGTGATGGCGGAAAGTCTGCGGCGCCGCGATGGCGGGCTTCGGGTCGCCGTGTGGAGAGTCGATGGAGTTTCCGTGGAGACGCCTCAGCCGCGCGGCAGCCAGAGCAGCGCCTCGACGCCATCGTCGCGGTTGCCGACCTGCAACCGGCCGCCATGCAGTTGCGCCACCTCGGCGACGAAGTTCAGTCCCAGCCCGGTGCTCTTGCGCCCGCTGGCCGGGCGCGGCAGCGAGTAGAAGCGTTCGGTGAGGCGCGCCAGGGCGTAGTCGGGAATCGCCGGCCCCTGGTTGAACAGGCGCAGGGCGATACCCTCGCCGTCGGCCTCGGCGAGCAGGCGAAGGATGCCGCCGGGCGGGGTGAAGTCGAGGGCGTTGTCGAGCAGGTTGGCCAGCGCCTGGCGCAGCAGGAACTGCTCGCCGCGAACCTCGCAGGGACCTTCCAGGCGGTTCTCCACCCGCAATCGCTGGCGCTGGATACGCGCCGCCTGGCCTTCCAGCAGGGACGCGGCGATCTCCCGCAGGTCGACCTTGCCGACCTCCTCCAGGCCTTGCCGCTGCTCCACCTGGGCCAGGCTCAGCAGGCGCTCGATCAGTTGTTGCAGGCGCTCGCTCTCGCCGGCGATGTTGCCGACGAAGCGCGCCCGCTGCTCGGCCGGCATCTCGCCGTCGAGCAACTCGGCGGCGCCACGGATCGCCGCCAGCGGGCTCTTCAATTCGTGGGTCAGGGTATGCACGTAGCGCTCGACGTAGTCCTTGCCCTCCAGTTGCGTGCGCATGCGTTCCACCGCGTCGGCCAGTTGCGCCATCTCGCCGCCGCGATAGCGCGGCAGCTCGGCGCGGCGCCCCTCGCTGACCGCCTGGGCGTACTGGGTGAGGCGCCGCAGCGCGCCGCTGAGCCACCAGGAGAGCAGCCCGCCGACCAGCAGGCCGAGGGCGATCAGCCCGGCGCCGAGCCAGGCCAGGCGCCGCTGCGAACGGTCGATGTAGGGTTGCAGGCTGCTGTTCGGCTTGGCCACCGAAACCACCCCGATGATCTTCCCGGCATCCTTGATCGGCGCCGCCACGTACATCACCGAGGAATCCGGGTCGTCCGGGTCTTCGCGGCTGGAGCGCGCGCCGTACTGGCCACGGAGAGTCAGGTAGACGTCGTTCCAGCGCGAATAGTCCTGGCCGACGGCCACCCCGGCGGAGTCCAGCAGCACCTTGCCGCTGGCGTCGGTGACGTAGATGCGGTGGTTCACCGCCTCCTTGCGCAAGCCCCAGATATCCGCCTGCGGCACCCGCTTGCCGTAGTCCTCGAGCATCTCCGGCAGGTCGCTCTGTGCCAGGGTGCCGTTCTTCACGTCCTGGCGGAGGATCTCGGCGAGCAGGTTGGCGGTGTCCACCAGGGTTTCCTCGGTGGACTGGCGCACGCCGGGGCGCACTTCGTCCATCACCGTGCTCAGCACGAAGTAGCCGGTGAGACCGACGAACAGGAAGTAGACCAGGAAGATCCGAACGCCGAGCGGCATCAGGCGTGGTCCGGGCTGTAGCTGTAGCCCAGGCCGCGATGGGTCTGGATCGCTTCGCCGCGTTCGTTCACCTGGCGCAGCTTGGCGCGCAGGCTCTTGATGTGGCTGTCGATGTTGCGCTCGTAGCCGGCCTCGCTGGCGACGCCGAGGGCGTCGAGCAACTGCTCGCGGCTGAATACCCGCTCGGGCTGCCCGAGCAGCGTCTGCAGCAGGCGGAACTCGTGGCGGGTGAGGTTGAGCGGGGTGTCGCGGTAGTGGATCCGCACGCGCTCCTCGTCGACCTGGAACGGCCCGCTCGGCGCGGCCTCTTCCAGCGCCGCCGGGCGCGGCGCCATGCGCTTGAGGATGGCCTTGACCCGAGCCGCCACCTCGCGCGGGCTGAACGGCTTGACCACGTAGTCGTCGGCGCCGATCTCCAGGCCGACCACGCGGTCGATCTCGGCATCGCGCGCGGTGAGGAAGATCACCGGCACCTCGGAGAACCGCCGCAGGCGCTTGCAGGCCTCGAAACCGCTGATGTCCGGCAGACCGACGTCGAGGATCAGCAGGTCCGCCGGCTGGCGCTCCTGCAACACCAGCGCCTCGCCGGCGAGGGTCACCCAGGTGGTGGCGAAGCCTTCGGCCTGCAGGGCGTAGAGCAGGGTGTCGGCAATCGCGGCTTCATCTTCGACGATTAGGATATGCGGCATGGCGTGACGGCGGCTGACGGGAATGCCGGAACGGTGCCGCAAGCCGGCGCGCGCGTCAATCGCGCCGCCGGTGGCGTAGGACGCTTACTTGCAGGTGGGCTTGTCGGCGACGAAGCGCTCGGAGGGATCGACCGCGACGTGGAATTTGCGCAAGCCCTTGGTGCCCATCAGGAACGGATAGTTGAAGGCGCTGCGGTCGGTGAGGTTGACCTCGATGGTCTTCATCGCTCCGCCCAGGCAGACCTGCAGGTCGATCACCGGGCGTTCGCTCAGGCGGTCCTCATCCTCGTCCTCGCCGTTGCGGTTGTCGGCGCGGTTCTTGATCTTGCCGATGCGCGCCAGCTTGTGCTCGAACACCGAGCCGTCGGCCTCCTTGGTGGCCAGGCGGAAGCGCACCCACTCCTCGCCGTCGCGCTGGAACAGCTCGATGTCCTTGGCCGACAGCGAGGAGGTGTAGGCGCCGGTGTCCATCTTCGCCTGCAGGGTGCGGTCCAGCTCCGGCAGGGAGACCCATTCGTAGCGGCCGTAGAGGTTGGGCTCGGCGGCGAGGACCGGCAGGGCGAACAGCGAGAGCAAGGCAAGGGCACGCTTCACGCGGGCATCTCCTGAAGTGATACGAGGTCCACATAGGACTAGCACGGCGCGGTTTCGTTCGCCACGCCGGCGGCTTGGGCGGCGCGGCGCGGATGCGTATGATGGACCGCGTCGACCCACACCCAGGACAGGGAAACCAACCATGCGGGAACTGTTGACCGGCCTGACCAGCAGCCTTCTGCTGCTTCTCAACACGCTGATCCTGATCGGCCCGATGATGCTGATCGCACTGCTCAAGCTGGTGCTCCCCGGCCAGCGCCTGAAGGACCTCTGCTCCAGGGGCGTGATGTGGATCGCCGAGACCTGGGCGGAGATCGACAAGTGGATCTTCGCCACCTGCACGCCGACGGTCTGGGACGTGCGCGGCGCCGGCGACCTGCGCCAGGACACCTCGTACCTGGTGGTGAGCAACCACCAGTCCTGGGTCGACATCCCCGCGTTGATCCAGGTGTTCAACCGGCGCACCCCGTACTTCAAGTTCTTCCTCAAGAAGGAGCTG
>NZ_SCND01000059.1:0-22845 GCF_005503585.1 Pseudomonas sp. 2VD | reverse complement strand
CGCCCACTCGATACGCCTGAGCGACTTCGGCAACGACGAGCTGGGACAACTGGCGGGCGAGATGAACCAGATGCTCGAGCGCCTGGAACACAGCGAGGCGCGCGACCGGGCGATCCTCCAGTCGATGCGCGACGGCTACTTCGAAATGGACGTCGACGGCGTGATCCTCACCGTCAACCCCGCGCTCTGCCAACTGCTCGGTCAGACGCGCGAAACGCTGATCGGCCACCCCTACTACGAACTGCTCGGCGAAGACGACCTGGCGCGTGCCCGCCAACCCTTCCAGCGCGCCATGCAGAGCGGCGCAGGCAAGACCTTCGCCATCCCCCTGCAGCGCGCCGACGGCAGCCTCGGCTACTTCGAGGCCACGGTTTCGCTGATCCACGACCTGCAAGGCGAACTGCGGGGCTACCGCGGCATCGTCCGCGACGTCAGCGACCAGATCGCCTACCAGCAGCAATTGCTGGAAATGGCCTACCGCGACCCGCTGACCGGCCTGGGCAACCGCAAGGCCTTCGACGAGCAGCTCGGCCAGGCGTTGCTCAGGGCCGGCTCCGGCGGAAGCGAACTGGCCCTGCTGTACCTGGACCTGGACCGATTCAAGGAGGTCAACGACCGCTTCGGCCACGATGTCGGCGACGCCCTCCTGAAGGCCGTCGCCGAGCGCGTGCGCAGCACCCTGCGACAGCCGGACAAGGCCTACCGCCTGGGCGGCGACGAATTCGCTGTGCTCCTCGAGGACAGCCAGGAGAACAATCCGCAGCGCCTTGCAGAACGCCTGCTGGCGGCGCTGGTCCAACCGCTCGCGCTGAACGGCGAACGCATCGACTTCGTCACCCCGAGCATCGGCATCGCCCTCTATCCGCGGCACGCCGGCGACGCCGAAGGACTGGTCCGTGCCGCCGACAGTGCCATGTACCAGGCCAAGCGCCAGCGCAACCACTATTGCCTGTACCGGGCGCCAGCCTGAAATGCGCGGTCAAACAGGCTCTGTCGCGGGCTTTCGCCAGTCTGCTAAGGTTTCAGCCCGCATCCCATCGGAGAACCATTCCCTATGCCAGCCCTGAGCGGCCCGCAATACCTCGGCGAAGGCCTGAAGCTGATCATGCGTCCCGGCCTGCGCCTGTTCGTGCTGATCCCCCTGACCCTCAACCTGCTGGTGTTCGCCCTGCTGATCGGCTTCGCGATGCAGCAGTTCAGCCACTGGGTCGACCTGCTGATGCCCAGCCTGCCCGACTGGCTGAGCTTCCTGCAGTACATCGTCTGGCCGTTGTTCGTCCTGCTGGTGCTGGTGATCGTGTTCTTCACCTTCACCATGGTCGCCAATATCATCTCCGCGCCGTTCAACGGCTTCCTCTCGGAAAAGGTCGAGGTGGTGGTTCGCGGCCGCGACGACTTCCCGCCGTTCAACTGGGCCGAACTGCTGGCGATGATCCCGCGCACCATGGGTCGCGAGATGCGCAAGCTCGCCTACTTCCTGCCGCGCGCGCTGGTGCTGCTGGTGCTGAGCTTCGTGCCCGGGGTCAACCTGATCGCCACGCCGCTGTGGATCCTCTTCGGCATCTGGATGATGGCGGTGCAGTACATCGACTATCCGGCGGACAACCACAAGCTCGGCTGGAACGAGATGCTCGCCTGGCTGCGCAGCAAGCGCTGGGCGTGCATGGGTTTCGGCGGGATGACCTACCTGGCGCTGCTGATCCCGCTGGTCAACCTGGTCATGATGCCCGCCGCCGTCGCCGGCGCCACCCTGTTCTGGGTCCGCGAGGAAGGCGAGAAGGCGCTGGTGAAATAAGCATGCGCCCGGTGTCCGCTGTCGGCATTGTCAGGCGGGCGTCAGCGCCCTGACAGCCGGCGTCGGGCACACTACGAATGCCCTCGGGAGCGTCGGCGCAGGCCGCAGCCGAGACCTGCGCCAGCCCTTGCAGGCCGGCTCGACGCTGCCGAACCGACTGGCCGCCGGTGCTTCCCCACGCAGGCGGCCTTTTTTTACCCGCCGGCCTTGCCGTCCATGCAGGATGGCCGGCGCTCACCCCCTTCCTGTCCGCTACGCCCCCCTCGACGCCGCCACCCTGGCACTACAGTGGCAACCAGGCGAGGCAGGCTCCGGCCCGCTTTCGATGACCACCGTCCCCAGCCCGCCCAGCGGCGGAAAACAAGAAGAGGGTCGCCATGTCACGTTCCGTAGTCACCGCACTGTTGCTGTCCTGCGTCCTGCTGGCGCTCTCCATGCCTGCCAGGGCCGACGACCTGCCCTACCGCTTCGGCCTGGGCAAGGCGGACATCACCGGCGAAGCCGCCGAAGTCGGCATGATGGGTTACTCCTCCCTCGAACAGAAGACCGCCGGCATCCACATGCGCCAGTGGGCGCGTGCCTTCGTGATCGAGGAAGCGGCCAGCGGACGTCGCCTGGTCTACGTCAACACCGACCTGGGGATGATCTTCCAGGCCGTGCACCTGAAGGTCCTGGCCCGGCTCAAGGCGAAGTACCCCGGTGTCTACGACGAGAACAACGTGATGCTCGCCGCCACCCACACCCACTCCGGTCCGGGCGGCTTCTCCCACTACGCGATGTACAACCTGTCGGTGCTCGGCTTCCAGGAAAAGACCTTCAATGCCATCGTCGACGGCATCGTCCGCTCCATCGAGCGGGCCCAGGCCAGGTTGCAGCCCGGCCGCCTGTTCTACGGCAGCGGCGAGCTGCGCAACGCCAGCCGCAACCGTTCGCTGCTGTCGCACCTGAAGAATCCGGACATCGCCGGCTACGAGGATGGCATCGACCCGCAGATGAGCGTGCTCAGCTTCGTCGACGCCAACGGCGAGCTGGCCGGCGCGATCAGTTGGTTCCCGGTGCACAGCACCTCGATGACCAACGCCAATCACCTGATCTCCCCGGACAACAAGGGCTACGCCTCCTATCACTGGGAGCACGACGTCAGCCGCAAGAGCGGTTTCGTCGCCGCCTTCGCCCAGACCAATGCCGGCAACCTGTCGCCCAACCTGAACCTGAAGCCCGGCTCCGGTCCCTTCGACAACGAGTTCGACAACACCCGCGAGATCGGTCTGCGCCAATTCGCCAAGGCCTACGAGATCGCCGGCCAGGCCCAGGAGGAAGTGCTCGGCGAACTGGATTCGCGCTTCCGTTTCGTCGACTTCACCCGCCTGTCGATCCGCCCGGAGTTCACCGACGGCCAGCCGCGCCAGTTGTGCACCGCGGCCATCGGCACCAGTCTGGCCGCCGGTAGCACCGAAGACGGTCCAGGCCCGCTGGGGCTGGAGGAAGGCAACAATCCGTTCCTCTCGGCCCTGGGCGGGTTGCTCACCGGCGTGCCGCCGCAGGAACTGGTGCAATGCCAGGCGGAAAAGACCATCCTCGCCGACACCGGCAACAAGAAACCCTACCCCTGGACGCCGACGGTGCTGCCGATCCAGATGTTCCGCATCGGCCAGTTGGAACTGCTCGGCGCCCCCGCCGAGTTCACCGTGATGGCCGGGATGCGGATCCGCCGCGCGGTGCAGGCGGCCAGCGAAGCGGCCGGTATCCGCCATGTGATCTTCAATGGCTACGCGAATGCCTATGCCAGCTACGTCACCACCCGCGAGGAATACGCCGCCCAGGAATACGAAGGCGGCTCGACCCTCTACGGCCCCTGGACCCAGGCCGCCTACCAGCAGTTGTTCGTCGACATGGCGGTGGCGCTGCGCGAACGCCTGCCGGTGGAAACCTCGGCGATAGCGCCGGACCTGTCCTGCTGCCAGATGAACTTCCAGACCGGAGTAGTGGCCGATGATCCCTATATCGGCAAGTCCTTCGGCGACGTGTTGCAACAACCCAGGGAAAGTTATCGCATCGGCGACAAGGTGACCGTCGCTTTCGTGACCGGACATCCGAAGAATGACTTGCGCACCGAGAAGACTTTCCTGGAGGTGGTGAATATCGGCAAGGATGGCAAACAGACGCCCGTGACCGTTGCCACCGATAATGACTGGTATACCCAATACCGCTGGGAGAGAGTGGGTATATCTGCCTCGAAAGCGACTATCAGCTGGTCCATTCCACCAGGGACCGAGCCCGGCCATTACTACATCAGGCACTATGGCAACGCGAAGAACTTCTGGACCCAGAAGATCAGCGAAATCGGCGGCTCGACCCGCTCCTTCGAGGTGCTCGGCACCACTCCCTAGCGGGCTCCAGCCAAGGTTTCGAGATTCGCCAGCCAACTTTATGACGCATGAAAGTCGTCAAATAAAATGTGATTTAAAACACATGAACAAGTGACCTTTCATTCAGCCGACAAGGGCATGGAACTCTATTTCCATGCCCTTTGTTTTTATCCCGAAAAACTTCTCAAGTTGTCGCTCAAGGTCATATCGAAGTCGCTTTCGGGATCAACCGATAAATTATCGTCATGAAACCATCGGCTCGCTGTATTCCCTGCCGGAAAAACAGCGAAGACGATTAATCATCTCGAAACAAGAAGTACGCAGATTGATGGAAATCAAAAAACCACCCGGGAAATAAAACGATGACCGAAAACTGGAAATTCCGCCGTCGAACCTTTCTCAAGCACGGCGCCCAGGCCGCTACCCTGGCCGGCCTTTCCGGGCTGTTCCCGGAGACGCTCCGGCGCGCCCTGGCCGTCGAGCCGGACATCCGCACCGGAACCATCCAGGACGTCCAGCACGTGGTCATCCTGATGCAGGAGAACCGCAGCTTCGATCACTACTTCGGCCACCTCAACGGCGTCCGCGGCTTCAACGACCCTCGCGCGCTCAAGCGCCAGGACGGCAAGCCGGTCTGGTACCAGAACTACAAGTACGAGTTCTCCCCCTATCACTGGGATACCAAGGTCACCAGCGCCCAGTGGGTGAGTTCGCAGAACCATGAATGGTCGGCCTTCCACGCGATCTGGAACCAGGGCCGCAACGACAAGTGGATGGCGGTGCAGTATCCCGAAGCCATGGGCTACTTCAAGCGCGGCGACATTCCCTACTACTACGCCCTGGCCGACGCCTTCACCCTGTGCGAGGCCTACCACCAGTCGATGATGGGCCCGACCAATCCGAACCGCCTCTACCACATGAGCGGACGCGCCGCCCCCAGCGGCGACGGCAAGGACGTACACATCGGCAACGACATGGGCGACGGCACCATCGGCGCCAGCGGCACGGTGGACTGGACCACCTATCCCGAGCGGCTAAGCGCCGCTGGCGTGGACTGGCGGGTCTACCAGGAAGGCGGCTACCGCTCCTCGTCACTCTGGTACCTGTACGTCGACGCCTACTGGAAATACCGGCTCCAGGAGCAGAACAACTACGACTGCAACGCCCTCGCCTGGTTCAGGAACTTCAAGAACGCTCCGCGCGATTCGGACCTCTGGCAGCGCGCCATGCTCGCCCGCGGCGTCGACCAGTTGCGCAAGGATGTGCAAGAAAACACGCTGCCGCAGGTGTCCTGGATCGTCGCGCCCTACTGCTACTGCGAGCATCCCTGGTGGGGCCCCTCGTTCGGCGAGTACTACGTGACCCGGGTGCTCGACGCGCTGACCAGCAACCCCGAGGTCTGGGCCAGGACCGTGTTCATCCTCAACTACGACGAGGGCGACGGCTTCTATGACCACGCCAGCGCCCCGGTGCCGCCGTGGAAGGATGGCGTCGGCCTTTCCACGGTCAGCACCGCCGGCGAGATCGAGGCATCCAGCGGGCTGCCCATCGGGCTCGGCCACCGCGTCCCGCTGATCGCCATCTCGCCCTGGTCGAAGGGCGGCAAGGTCAGCGCCGAAGTGTTCGACCATACCTCGGTGCTGCGCTTCCTCGAACGCCGCTTCGGCGTCGTCGAGGAAAACATCTCGCCCTGGCGGCGTGCCGTCTGCGGCGACCTGACTTCGCTGTTCGACTTCCAGGGCGCAGGCGATACCCAGGTCGCCCCCGACCTGACCAACGTCCCGCAGAGCGACGCGCGCAAGGAGGACGCCTACTGGCAGCAGTTCTACCGGCCCAGCCCCAAGTACTGGTCCTACGAGCCCAAGAGCCTGCCCGGCCAGGAAAAGGGCCAGCGCCCTACCCTCGCGGTGCCCTACCAGTTGCACGCCACGCTGGCCCTCGACATCGCCGCCGGCAAGCTGCGCCTGACCCTGAGCAACGACGGCATGAGCCTGCCGGGCAATCCGCAGGGACACTCCGCTGCGGTATTCCAGGTGCAGCCGCGGGAAGTCGGCAATCCGCGCTTCTATACCGTGACCAGCTATCCGGTGGTCCAGGAAAGCGGAGAGGAACTGGGCCGGACCCTCAACGACGAACTCGACGACCTGATCGACGCCAACGGCCGCTACGCCTTCGAGGTGCACGGCCCCAACGGCTTCTTCCGCGAGTTCCACGGCAACCTGCATCTCGCCGCGCAGATGGCGCGGCCCGAGGTATCGGTCACCTATCAACGCAACGGCAACCTGCAGTTGAACATCCGCAATCTCGGCCGCCTGCCGTGCAGCGTGACGGTGACGCCGAACCCGGCCTATACCCAGGAGGGCAGCCGTCGCTATGAACTCGAACCGAACCAGGCGATCAGTGAAGTGTGGCTGTTACGCAGCAGCCAAGGCTGGTACGACCTCAGCGTGACCGCCAGCAATACGGAAGCCAACTATCTCCGCCGCCTGGCCGGACACGTCGAGACCGGCAAGCCGAGCAGGAGCGATCCATTGCTCGACATCGCAGCGACCTGAAGCGAGGAGTCCATCGATGAGACCTACCCTGACCTGGACCTTGCTGGCCCTGCTGCTCTGCGGCACGGCCATCGGCGCCGTCCTGTTGTTTTACCCATCGGAGCCGGCGCCCGTCGCGCCCTTCGCGTCTCCCCCGCAGGCCACACCGGCGGCAAAACCTTCCATTCCTTCCCGAGCCCCCGAGATGAATACAGCCACCGCTCCCGACAACCTGGAACAGCAACTCGGCGAGTTCGGCCGCAACGCCGGGCAGATGTCCGAGATCGAACGCAAGCAGGCCGCCGAAGGCCTGATCGAACAGCTCAAGCGCGAGGTGGCGGTCGGCGCCGATCCGCGCCAGACCTTCGAGGAGATCCAGCGTCTGACGCCCTATGTGGAAGCCGATGCCAGGCGCCGCGAGGCGCTCGACTTCGAGATCTGGATGGCGCTCAAGGACAACGCCTCCGTCCAGCAGCAAGCGCCGACGCCTGGCGAGGAAGAGCAACTGCGCAAATACGCGCAAGAGTCGGACAAGGTGATCGCCGAGGTGCTCGCCAGCGTCGACGGCGAGGAGCAGCGTCACGCCGCCATCGACGAACGCCTCAAGGCCCTGCGCAAGCAGATCTTCGGCGAGGAGAACCCACGCCTGCTGCAACGCTGAAATCCACGGCGCCCCGACCGGGGCGCCGTCACGCAAGCGTCACCAAAACTTCACATCCGCTACACGGCGTCGGTCGACACTGACGTCATGAGCAGACCTCTAAGCATCGCCCTGATCAGCGAAACCTACCCACCGGAAGTCAACGGCGTCGCCAATACCCTGGGTCGCCTGCATGCCGGTCTCCAGCAGCTTGGCCATCGGGTTCAGGTGGTGCGCCCGCGCCAGCCCGGCGACGACGGCCGGCGCAGCGACGCCGAGCTGGTGCTGACCCGCGGCTGGCCGTTGCCCGGCTACCCCGGCCTGCAATGGGGCATGTCGAGCCTGCACAAGCTGCTGCGCTGCTGGAAGCGCCAGCGCCCGGACGTGCTCTACATCGCCACCGAAGGCCCGCTCGGCTTCTCCGCCCTGCGCGCCGCGCGGCGCCTGGGCATCCCGGCGGTCAGCGGCTTCCACACCAACTTCCAGCAGTACAGCGAGCACTACGGCTTCGGCCCGCTGACCCGGCTGGTCACCGGCTACCTGCGCTGGTTCCACAACCGCACGCAGATGACCCTGGTGCCCAGCGGCAGCCAGCGCATGGAATTGCAACGGCGCGGTTTCGAACGCCTCAACCTGCTCTCTCGCGGGGTCGACAGCCAACTCTTCCATCCCTCCCGGCGCGATCCCGAACTACGCCGGCGCTGGGGCCTGGGCGAACAGGACATCGCCGTGCTGCACGTCGGCCGGCTGGCGGCGGAGAAGAACCTCGGCCTGCTCGGCGGCACCTTCCGCGCGCTCTGCGCCGCCCATCCGCAGCTGAAGCTGCGCCTGGTACTGGTGGGCGACGGGCCGGAGCGCAAGCACCTCGAACGGGACCTGCCCGAAGCGCTGTTCTGCGGCGTCCAGCGCGGCGAAACCCTGGCCGCCCACTACGCCTCGGGCGATCTGTTCCTCTTCCCAAGCCTGTCGGAGACCTTCGGCAACGTGGTCCTCGAAGCCCAGGCCGCCGGCCTCGCGGTGGTCGCCTTCGACCAGGCCGCCGCCGGCCAGCACATCCGCCATGGGCACAACGGCGTGCTCGCCGCGCCGGGCGACAAGAGCGGCTTCGTCGAAGTCGCCAGTTGGCTGCTGGACGACCAGGAACGCCTGCGCCGGGTCCGTCTCAACGCCCGCCAGCACGCCAGCCGGCAAGGTTGGGACAGCATCGTCGAGCACTTCCAGAACTACCTGGAGGACGCCTGCGCCAGTCCGCTGGTCCAGCCCGCTCGGTCGAAGCCCGAGCGGCCGCCGGCGGAGGATGGCGGGGCCTTGCCACGCAGCCGCGAGTAGGTCTCAGGCAAAGGCTTTCGGCGCGGCGATGAAGCCCAGGCTCATGGCCCCGGCGCCCAGGTTGATGCCGCCGGTGGGACTGAGCATGCCCAGGTGCAAGTGGATGTCGCGCTCGCGGCAGGCGTTCTCCAGCGCGGCGAAGCCCGGCAGGTCGCGCAGCGCGGTCGGATCGCCGGCATAGCTGAGACCCAGTTGCGGTGCCAGCAGCTCACCCGCCTGTACCCGCGCCAGGGCATAGCCGAACAGCTTCTCCGCCGACTTCTCGAAGCTCGGCGAGAGCGCCACCGGTTTGTCCTCGCCATCGGCCAGGCTGAACACCGGCTTGACGTCGAGCAGCGAGCCCAACCCCAGCGCCGCGCCCTTGACCCGGTCGACGAAACCGCTGCGATCACCCTTCTGGAAGCCGCGCCGGCGCAAGTGGCCCAGGTCGTCGGCGACCAGGTAGGTGCAGGTCTGCTGGCTGAGCTGTTCGAGGCGCGTACGCAGCGCGTTGGGGTGGCTGCCCTGCGCCAGCAGGCGCGTGCCCTCGGCCGCCAGGCAGGCGATGCCGGCGAACACCGAGTGGCTGTCGAGTACGCGCAGGGTGAAGGGACCGGCGATGCCGGCCGCGTGGCGGCGCTCGTGGTAGTGCTGGAGCAGGCCGAAGGAGGCCTGGGTGGCGTGCTCGAAGATCGGACTGCGCAGGCTGTCGACGGTGAGGCAGACCACGTAGTCGAAGTCGGTCACCAGTTCGTCGAGGAACCATTGTTGCAACTCGGCGGCGGAGAGCGGCTGGCTGCCGTCCTTGCTACCGACCTTGGGCAGGTGGTCGCGGTAGAAGCTCAGGGTGGTGTCGGGGTCGCGTCGATCGATGAGCCGCTGCTCGCCCAGGCGGATCCCGATCGGCATCACGCGGATGCCGTGGGCGGCGAGGAATTCGGGCGGCAGGTCGCAGGTCGCGTCGACCACCAGGCCGATACGCATGGATTCGCTCCTCTGGCCGTTTCTCGGCCTATTGTTGTGTTGGCGGTCATACAATGCCGGTTTCGGACTTTGAAGTCAGCCGGTCGCACGGCGGGTTTTCGGAAAAAATCACGGCCATGAAAAATCCCACCCCGAGGGGTGGGATCTGCTTGCCGGCGCGGCGCCGGGCCGGTGCGTCGCGGACGCGCCTTCAGACCAGGCTGGCCAGGGCCTCGCGGCTGAACGGCTTGATGTCGCCGATACGCCCCTCGCGGACCTTCACCGCCCACTCCGGATCCACCAGCAGCGCGCGGCCCACCGCGACCAGGTCGAACTCGCCCTTGTCCAGGCGCTCCACCAGGCCGTCGATGCTCGCCGGCTGCGCCACCTCGTCGGTTTTGCCGAAGAATTGCAGGAACTCGCTGCCGTCCAGGCCGACGTTACCCACGGTAATGGTCGGCTTGCCGGTCAGCTCGCGGGTCCAGCCGGCCAGGTTGAGTTCCGAGCCTTCGAACTCGGGAATCCAGAAGCGGCGGGTCGAGCAGTGGAAGATGTCGACGCCGGCCTCCACCAGCGGCGCGAGGAACTCGCGCAGGCCCTCCGGGGTTTCCACCAGGCGCGCGGAATAGTCCTGCTGCTTCCATTGGGAGAAGCGGAAGATGATCGGGAAATCCGCGCCGACCGCCGCGCGCACCGCCCGCACCAGCTCGACGGCGAAGCGCGAGCGATTGGCCAGGCTGCCGCCGTACTCGTCGTCCCGCTGGTTGCTGCCTTCCCAGAAGAACTGGTCGATCAGGTAGCCGTGGGCGCCGTGGATCTCCACCCCGTCCATGCCGATCGCCTGGGCGTCGCGGGCGGCCTGGGCGAAGGCGGCGATGACTTCCTGGATGTCGGCCTTGCTCATGCCGTGGACCAGCACCTTACCGTCCTTGGCCTTCTCCATCGGGCCGTAGCCGGGCACGCTGGCGTCCGGCTCCACGCCCAGGCGCCGAACGCTGCCGACGTGCCAGAGCTGCGGAACGATGCGCCCGCCCTCGGCATGCACCGCGTCGACCACCTGCTTCCAGCCGGCCAGGGCGTCCTCGCCATAGAAGCGCGGCACGTTCGGATAGCCGTTGGCGGCCTTGTGGCCGACCGTGGTGCCTTCGCTGACGATCAGGCCGACGCCGGCGGCGGCGCGCCGGCGGTAGTACTCGACGACCTTGGCGTTGGGTACGCCGCCCGGGGAAAAGTTGCGGGTCATCGGCGCCATCACCACACGGGTGGGCAGCTCCAGGGCGCCGAGACGGAACGGTTGGAACAGGGCTTCTACGGGGGCACTCATGGACGGACTCCTGAGGGGGAATGGGAGGTTCGGGCAGGTATCAGGCGCGGAGCAGCAGTTCCAGGCGCGACATGAAAGCATTCAACGGAGCGAGGCCGGCGCCGACCTTGAAGCGCGCCAGGGCGCCCTGCCAGGCGAAGCCGATGAAGCCGGCCAGGCTCGCGCAGTCCTCGTCGGCGGCCAGTTCGCCGGCCTCGCGCGCCTGCTCCAGGCAGTCCTGGAGGATTTGCGCGGAAGCCTGCAGGATCGACTCGACCTTGGCCGCGATCGGCGGCGACAGCTCGGCCATCTCGAAGCTCAGGCTGCCGATGAAGCAGTGGTATTCGGGCTTTTCCTGGCGGGCGAAGTGCTCCAGCAGCTCGCCGTAGTAGCGCAGCACCCGCTCGCGCGGGCTGAAGCGGCTGTCGCCGAGGGCCTGGGCGTAGCGCGCCAGGCGCGGCGCGTAGACGTGCTCCAGGGCCTGCTGGGCGAAGGCTTCCTTGCTGTCGAAGTAGTGATAGAAGGAGCCCTTGGGGATGCGCGCGGCCTGGACGATCTCCAGCACCCCGGTGCCGTGGTAGCCACGTCGGGTCATGACCTCGGAGCCCTTGGCCAGGATCAGTTCACGCTTGTCGAGTCGGTTGCTAGTCATGGAACGAGAGAATATGACCGGTCGTCTCGTCCGCCCAGCATTATCAACGGCGGTGATCAGGCGTTACAGGCAGGGGCTTATCGCGTTGCGTCATGAAGCGGCGCAAGACAGGAAAGGAAGCGGCGGGACGCGAACGCGTCCCGCGGGAGATCAACCCAGGGCCTTCTCGATGGCTTGCACCAGGGCCGGGTCGTCCGGCGCCGTGCGCGGGCTGAAACGCGCCAGCACGCGACCGTCGGGACCGAGGAGGAATTTCTCGAAGTTCCAGGTGATGTCGCCGGGAAACTCCGCGCCCTCGCCCGCCAGCAGGCGATAGAGCGGATGCCGCGCGCTGCCGTTGACCTCGACCTTGGCGCTCATCGGGAAGCTGACGCCATAGTTCAGGCTACAGAAGGACTGGATATCCGCCTCGCTGCCCGGCTCCTGGCCGGCGAACTGGTTGCAGGGCACGCCGAGCACCGCGAAACCGCGCTCGCGGTAGGTCTGGTAGAGATTCTCCAGGCCGGCGTACTGGGGTGTCAGGCCGCATTTGGAGGCGACATTGACCACCAGCAGCACCTTGCCCTTGAACGGGGAAAGCGGCAGGTCCTGTCCATCCAACCCCTGCAGGGTGAGATCGTGAAAGGCACTCATGACGTACTCCTTGCGCATTCAGCGACACAACGTGCCAAGCCCCGCACCGGGCAAGAACCCTGGCTGCGGCGCATCCCCAGGGACGGGGTAAAGAGCCCAGGCATGGCGCATGACGCGAAAGGCGCCCACAGGCGCCTTTCGCTATACCAGCTTAGCAGTTCCGCCGGCGGACGGCCCAGGCCATCAATCGGCGAATGAACGCCGATCAGTGGTGGTGACCGCCTTCGCCATGGATGTGACCATGGGCGATTTCCTCGGCGTTGGCCTCGCGCACGTCGACTACCTTGACCTTGAAGTTCAGGCGCTGGCCGGCCAGCGGATGGTTGCCATCGACGGTCACGTCGTCGCCGTCGATGTCGCGGATGGTGACGATCTGCATGCCGCCGTCCGGAGCCGAGGCGTGGAACTGCATGCCGACTTCCAGTTCGTCGACGCCTTCGAACATCTCGCGGGTCAGGGTCGCGACCAGTTCGGCGCTGTATTCGCCATAGGCGTCTTCCGGCTCGATGGCGACGCTCAGTTCGTCACCGACGTTCTTGCCTTCCAGGGCCTTCTCCAGGCCGACGATGATGTTGCCGGCACCGTGCAGGTAGACCAGCGGCGCGCCACCAGCGGAACTGTCGATGACATCCCCGGCGTCGTTGGTCAGGGTATAGTCGATGGAAACCGCCTTGTTGGCCGCGATCTGCATGGTTCGAAACCTTTTCGATAAAGAAGATGAATGCGTAAGTGTACGCATCAATAGCCCCGAAAGCGACCGCGCCCCTGATGAACGGGGCGCGCGAGCGCCGTCGCGGGTGATTGATTTTCATCAGGACGAGGAAGGCCATTGGGTGGCAGTCTTGTCCTGTGGCCATACTCAACACCTGCGCCACCAACCGCCCTGGCAATCGCGCGCCTGGGTCCTTGACGAAAACGAGCGGCACAGACAGCTCGGCCGCGAATTTCGCTGCGGCTGGTGTGCCCGGGAAGAAGAAGAGCAGACCAAGGAGCAGTGATGCCCTCACGCAACATACTGGTGATCAACTGCGGCAGTTCGTCGATCAAGTTCGCCCTGGTCAACGAGGCCCACTCCCTGTTTCCCCTGCACGGCCTCGCCGAGCGCCTGGGCAGCCGCGATGCGGTGCTGCGCTGGAAGCGCGGCGGCGACAGCGACAGCCTGATGATTCCCAACGCCGACCACCGCGCCGCCCTCGCCCAGTTGCTGCCGATGGTGCAGAACGCCGCGGGCGGCAAGCTCCACGGCATCGGCCACCGGGTGGTGCATGGCGGCGAGCTGTTCACCCATGCCACGCGCATCGACGACCGGGTGGTCGAGGCGATCCGGGCCACCGCGCCGCTGGCGCCGCTGCACAACCCGGCCAACCTGCAAGGCATCGAGGCAGCGATGACGCTGTTTCCCAAGCTGCCCCACGTCGCCGTGTTCGACACCGCCTTCCACCAGAGCCTGCCGGAGCACGCCTACCGCTACGCCCTGCCGGAAGCCCTCTACCGCGAGCATGGCGTACGCCGCTACGGCTTCCACGGCACCAGCCACCGCTACGTCAGCCACCGCGCCGCGGAAATGGCCGGGTTGGCGGTCGGCGACAGCAGTTGGCTCAGCGCCCACCTCGGCAACGGCAGCTCGACCTGCGCCATCGTCAACGGCCAGAGCCTCGACACCAGCATGGGCCTGACCCCGCTGGAAGGCCTGGTGATGGGCACCCGCAGCGGCGACGTCGACCCCAACCTGCACAGCCACCTGGCGCGGACCCTGGGCTGGAGCCTGGAGCGCATCGACTCGATGCTGAACAACGAAAGCGGCCTGCTCGGCCTCTCCGACCTGTCCAACGACATGCGCACCCTGGAACAGGAGCGCGAGCAGGGCCACCCCGGCGCGGCCCTGGCGATCGAGGTGTTCTGCTACCGCCTGGCCAAGTCCCTGGCGGCGATGAGCTGCGCCCTGCCACAGCTAGACGGGGTGATCTTCACCGGTGGCATCGGCGAGAACTCGCCGCTGGTGCGCGCCAAGACCGCCGCCCACCTGCGGCTGTTCGACCTGCGCCTCGACCAGGAGGCCAACGCCCGCTGCGTGCGCGGCGTCGCCGGGCCGATCCAGGCCGCGGGGCATCCGCGGGTACTGGTGATCCCGACCAACGAAGAGCGGCAGATCGCCCTCGACACGCTGGCCCTGCTCGACTGAACTGGATCGACGCCCCCGCCCAACCAGGCGGCGTGGCCAAACGCACGGCTTAAGGAGCCCAGATGCATACCTTCTTCATCGCCCCGACCGGTTTCGGCGTCGGCCTCACCTCGATCAGCCTCGGCCTGCTTCGCGCCCTGGAACGCGCCGGGCTGAAGGTCGGCTTCTTCAAACCCATCGCCCAACTGCATCCCGGCGACCTCGGCCCGGAGCGCTCCAGCGAACTGGTGGCGCGCACCCACGGCCTGGATACGCCGAAGCCGCTGCCGCTGGCCCAGGTCGAGCGGATGCTCGGCGACGGCCAACTGGACGAACTGCTCGAAGAGATCATCAGCCTCTACCAGCGCGCCGCCGCCGACAAGGACGTGGTGATCGTCGAAGGCATGGTACCGACCCGTCACGCCAGCTACGCCGCGCGGGTCAACTTCCACCTGGCGAAGAGTCTCGACGCCGAGGTGATCCTGGTCTCCGCGCCGGAAAACGAGACGCTCACCGAACTGACCGACCGTATCGAGATCCAGGCCCAGCTGTTCGGCGGCCCGCGCGACCCGAAGGTGCTCGGGGTGATCCTCAACAAGGTCCGCGGCGAGGCCGACGCGGCCAACGCCGAGGACGGTGTGGCGGACTTCGCCCGGCGCCTCACCGAACACTCGCCGCTGCTGCGCGACGACTTCCGCCTGATCGGCTGCATTCCCTGGCAGGACGAACTCAACGCCGCGCGCACCCGCGACATCGCCGACCTGCTCAGCGCACGGGTGATCAACGCCGGCGACTACGAGCAGCGCCGGGTGCAGAAGATCGTGCTATGCGCCCGCGCCGTGCCCAACACCGTGCAACTGCTCAAGCCCGGCGTGCTGGTGGTGACCCCCGGCGACCGCGACGACATCATCCTCGCCGCCAGCCTGGCCGCGATGAACGGCGTACCCTTGGCCGGGCTGCTGCTGTGCAGCGACTTCCCGCCCGACCCGCGGATCATGGAACTCTGCCGCGGCGCCTTGCAGGGCGGCCTGCCGGTGCTGTCGGTGGCCACCGGCTCCTACGACACCGCGACCAACCTGAACCGGATGAACAAGGAAATCCCGGTGGACGACCGCGAGCGCGCCGAGCGGGTCACCGAGTTCGTCGCCGGGCATATCGATTTCGAATGGCTCAAGCAGCGCTGCGGTACGCCGCGCGAGCTGCGCCTGTCGCCGCCGGCGTTCCGCTACCAGGTGGTGCAACGCGCGCAGAAGGCCGGCAAGCGCATCGTCCTGCCCGAGGGCAGCGAGCCGCGCACCGTGCAGGCGGCGGCGATCTGCCAGGCGCGCGGCATCGCCCGCTGCGTGCTGCTGGCCAAGCCGGACGAGGTCCAGGCGGTGGCCCAGGCCCAGGGCATCGTGCTACCGGAAGGCCTGGAGATCATCGACCCGGACCTGGTGCGGCAGCGCTACGTCGAACCGATGGTCGAGCTGCGCAAGGGCAAGGGGCTGAACGCGCCGATGGCGGAGCAGCAACTGGAGGACAGCGTGGTCCTGGCGACCATGATGCTTGCCCTGGACGAGGTCGACGGCCTGGTCTCCGGCGCCATCCACACCACCGCCAGCACCATCCGCCCGGCGTTGCAACTGATCAAGACCGCGCCCGGCTACAACCTGGTGTCGTCAGTGTTTTTCATGTTGTTACCGGACCAGGTGCTGGTCTACGGCGATTGCGCGGTGAATCCCGATCCTTCGGCCAGTGACCTGGCCGAGATCGCCGTGCAGAGTGCCGCGTCGGCGCAGGCTTTCGGCATCCCTGCACGGGTCGCGATGATCAGCTACTCCACCGGCGACTCCGGTTCCGGGGTGGATGTCGACAAGGTTCGCGAGGCCACCCGCCTGGCGCGCGAGCAGCGCCCCGACCTGTTGATCGACGGACCCTTGCAGTATGATGCCGCCGCCATCGCCAGCGTCGGCCGCCAGAAGGCGCCGAACAGCCCGGTGGCCGGGCAGGCCACGGTGTTCATCTTCCCCGACCTGAACACCGGCAACACCACCTACAAGGCGGTGCAGCGCAGCGCCGATTGCGTCAGCGTCGGGCCGATGCTGCAAGGCCTGCGCAAACCGGTGAACGACCTGTCGCGCGGCGCGCTGGTGGAAGACATCGTCTACACCATCGCCCTCACCGCCATCCAGGCGGACGCCCAGGCCCCGGCCTGAAGGAACGCCGCCCAGTGGGCGGCACTGGCTTCGGCCAGGCACGAGGATGTGCCATGTGAACGGCGGGACCACGCCCCGCTCCACGCGCCCGGCCCTGGCCGGGCGCCTACGTACAAGGACTCCTTGATGCTGTCGTTTCTCCCCCATTTCCTGCGCGGCTCCCTGGCCGGCCTGCTGCTGGTGTCCAGCACCCTGTGCTGGGCCTGCCTGCTGTTCGGCATGACCCTGGTCAAGCTGCTCCTGCCGTTCGCCGCCGCCCAGCGCCTGTGCAGCAAGATCATGAGCCTGATCGCCGAAGGCTGGATCGCCTGCAACAAGGGCTGGATGAACCTGGTCCAGCGCACCCGCTGGAACGTCCAGGGCCTGGAGGGCCTGGAGTACCAACACTCCTACCTGGTCACCAGCAACCACCAGAGCTGGGTCGACATCCTCGTCCTGCAATACCAGTTGAACCGGCGCATCCCGCTGCTGCGCTTCTTCCTCAAGCAGGAACTGATCTGGGTCCCGATCATCGGCCTGTGCTGGTGGGCTCTCGATTTCCCCTTCATGAAGCGCTACAGCAAGGCCTACCTGGCCAGGCACCCGGAGAAGAAAGGCCAGGACCTGGCGACCACGCGCAAGGCCTGCGCCAAGTTCAGCCGCATCCCGGTAGCGGTGTTCAACTTCCTCGAAGGCACCCGTTTCACCCGCGCCAAGCACGACGAGCAGCAGTCGCCGTTCCGCCACCTGCTCAAGCCCAAGGCCGGCGGTATCGCCTTCGTCCTCGACGCCATGGGCGAGCAATTGAAGACCCTGGTCAACGTGACCATCCACTACCCGGACGGCAGCCCGACCTTCTGGTGCCTGCTTTCCGGACGCCTGAAGGACGTCGTGGTGCGCTTCGAGGAACTGGAGATTCCGCGCCAGTTCCTCGGCAAGAGCTACGACCAGGACGCCGGCTACCGCGCGGAATTCCAGCAATGGGTCAACCAGCTGTGGGAGCGCAAGGACCAGTTGCTCGACAGCCTGCACCGCGAGTTTCCCGGTAACGCCAAGGCGTAGGACGAAGAGCGCCGACCAGCGCCCATGAAAAAGCCCGCCGAATGGCGGGCTTTTTCTTCCAGGCCGCGATCAGTACTGCGGCTGGGTCTGCGCCGGGCCCTGGGCGCCCGGAACCGGTCGCAGGTTGACCTCGACGCGCCGGTTCTGCGCGCGACCGTCGGCGGTGGAGTTGCTCGCGATCGGCTGGTCCGGGCCCATGCCGCGGGTACTCAGGCGGGTGCCGTCGACGCCCTGGGCGGTCAGGTAGCCGGCCACGCTCTGCGCACGACGCTGGGACAGGTCCATGTTGTGCTGGCGGCTGCCGGTGCTGTCGGTGTAGCCGACGATCTCGATGGTGTTCTGGTTGTACTGCTTGAACGAGTTCGCCAGGTTGTTCAGCGGCGCGTAGAAACTCGGAGCGATGTTCGCCGAATCGGTGGCGAAGGTGATGTTGCCCGGCATGATCAGCTTGATGTCGTCGCCCTGGCGCTGCACTTCCACGCCGGTGCCTTCCATCTGCCGACGCAGCTCGGCTTCCTGCTTGTCGGCGTAGTAGCCATAGCCCGCAGCGGCCGCGCCAGCGACGGCAGCGCCGATCAGCGCGCCCTTGCCACGGTTGTTGTGGTCGATCGCGGCACCGGCGACGGCGCCGGCCAGCGCACCCAGTCCGCCGTACTTGGCCGTCTTGCTCATGCCACCCTGGCTTTGGCTTTGCGTGTCGTAGGGGTTGTTGTTGGCACAACCGGCGAGCAGCGCCAGTGCGGTGACGGCTGCGGCCAGAGGCAGGCAACGGGAGGTGAACATGGGAAAACTACTCCTCGAGGTACTGAAACGCCCCTGCGTGAGGGGCGGCCGACATCTTAGAGCATAGCCAGGTGGCAAAATTCCCGATGCTCGGAAAAATCCTTTTCAGCCCCTGACGAAGGGATTCTCGCGCATCTCCTCGCCCAGCGTGGTGTCCGGGCCGTGGCCGGCGACCACCGTGGCGTCCTCGTCGAGGCTGTACAGGCGCTGCCTGATCGAACGCTGGATCGCCGCCGAGTCGCCGCCCCACAGGTCGGTGCGGCCGATGCCACGGCGGAACAGGGTGTCGCCGGCGATCAGCAGCTTCGCCCGGGGGAACCAGAAACTCATCGAGCCCGGCGTATGCCCCGGCGTGTGCAGTGCCACTCCGCAACCGCAGGCCAGTTCCTCGTCGTCGGCCAGCCAGCGGTCCGGGGCCGGCACCGGCGTGTAGGGCACGCCGAACAGTTGGCACTGCATCTCCAGGTTGTCCCAGAGGAACTGGTCGTCCTTGTGCAGGTGCAGGCTGGCGCCGGTGCGCTTCTTCATCTCGCCGGAGGCGAGGAAGTGATCCAGGTGCGCGTGGGTATGGATGATGCTGACCACCTGCAGGCCGAGGCGGTCGAGGCGCTGCAGGATCAGTTCGTGGTCGCCGCCCGGATCGACGACGATGGCCTTCCTGGTCAGCGGATCGCCAATGATGGTGCAGTTGCACTGCAAGGGGCCGACGGGGAAGGTTTCGCGGATTAGCGCAGGTTTTGCGGCTTCCATGGGCATTCCTTTATGATATTTGGCACAATTTTGTCACGCCGAGAATTCTAATGGCGACGATTCGGAAGCGCGGCCCATCACAGTGGCAGGTGCAGGTCAGACGTAAAGGATGGCCTTTACAGACCAAGACGTTCAACATCCAGGCCGAAGCGAAAACATGGGCAACCATGATCAAGCGCGAGATGGATGCCGGCGTGTTCGTCAGCCGTAACGAAGCCGAGTCGACCTCATTCGCCAACGCCCTGGAGATGTACGCCGAACAAGTGACCTCCAAAAAGCGCAGCAGCGACTCCGAGCTTTCACGCATTACGGTCTTGCTACGCCACCCGCTAGCCCTCAGATCAATCGCAAGCATCCGGGTGACCTGCCCCCCGATTTCAGTACCATGTCAAACTTAGTAGAGTCCGTTTTCCGAGCAGGAGACGGCAGTGAAAAAGCGTTTTACCGAAGAGCAGATTCTCGACTTCCTCAAGCAGGCGGAGGCCGGTGTGCCGGTGAAGGAACTGTGTCGCCGACACGGCTTCAGTGATGCCTCGTTCTACACCTGGCGGGCCAAGTTTGGCGGTATGACCGTGGCGGACGCCAAACGGTTGAAGGATCTTGAACTGGAAAACAGCCGATTGAAGAAGTTGCTCGCCGAGGCCCACCTCGACATCGAGTCGCTGAAAGTGGTCGCCCGGGGAAAAGGGTAAGCCCGACAGCACGGCGGGAGGCGGTGCAGGAGATGCAGGCGCGAACCGGCATCTCCGAGCGTCGTGCCTGTCAGTTGATCGGGCTGTCCCGCTCGGTGTTGCGCTACCAGCCGCGAGCCAGTGTGCAAAACACCGAGCTGCAAGCCCAACTGGTGGAACTGGCCCAAGAGCGCCGGCGCTTTGGCTATCGCCGCCTGCACATCCTGCTGCGGCGTGCTGGCGTGCAGGTCAACCACAAGCGGATCTATCGCCTGTACCGCGCTGCCGGCTTGATGGTGAAACGTCGGCACCGTCGCCATGGCGTCGCGGTGGAGCGCGAACGTCTGAGTTTGCCGAGCGCATCAAACCAGGTCTGGTCGATGGACTTCGCCTTCGATGCACTGAGCACCGGGCGGCGGATCAAATGCCTGACGGTGGTCGATGACTTCACCAAGGAGTCGGTCGGCATCCTGGTGGATGCACGGTATCAGCGGCTTTCGCGTCACACGGGCGCTGGACGAGATGGCACGGTTTCGCGGCTACCCGAAAGCGATCCGCACCGACCAGGGGCCCGAGTTCACCGGCAAGGCACTCGATCAATGGGCCTATCAGCGCGACATCAAGCTGAAGCTGATTCAACCTGGTAAGCCCACGCAGAATGCCTTCATCGAGTCGTTCAACGGTAAGTTCCGGGACGAATGCCTCAATGAGCACTGGTTCTGTTCGCTGGCCGAAGCGAGAATCCGCATCGCGGCCTGGCGGCGGGATTACAACGAACACCGACCGCACAGCGCGATTGGCAATCTCACCCCGGCAGAATTTGCTGCAAGTTGGCGAACTCGCCAGCAGCAGCTGAAGCAGGAAAAATTAATATCAACCCCAGGGCCTACTAACTAGGCAGCGGTACTAAAACTGGGGACAGGTCATATCGGAGCACATATCTAAACGCCGATCACGCTTTTATCGCTCAGGGCTTCCCGCCCTTGCCTACCAGCTTTCTGTTTCCTAACCTGCTGCGATTTAGTAGGACGGCCTGGTTTTGATCTAACTAAAGAAGTATCTGGCTCTGTGGAAAAACTGACACCAGAGACATGGTCTGCCAGCCATTTTTCTACATCTTCCACGCGCCAGAGAAGCCTTTTTGTTCCTGGTAGACGACAGATTGGAGGCAGCGACCTCGGATTGCGTGAAACATCACTACGAATGCTAGTAACCGACTTATGCAGATAGGCTGCCAAGTCAGCTACTGTAAGAAGAGCCTTCATACTTAAACCCCGTCGCCTGAATAAGCGCCATGTGCGTCTTGAACGCACACAGGGTCTCGAAACCAGCTCAGCTCATGAAGGTAGAACTGACATAAGAATTCTACCTTGACGGTGCAACACAACGCTGAACAACGCTAAAAACCGCAATAACCAGCCACGTCTCGCAACTTCCTCATAACAGCCTTAAAAGGCTAATCAGGAAGTCTTATGCTTGATGCAACTCGTCCAGACCCAACTAAACTCTTAGATAAAATGCCCTTTTCAAATTCTATAGAGCCATCTTTTTCCACGCCCTTATATACTAAATACAACATATCGTCGCTTTCCCCAACAATGCACGCAGCAACGACGTCTGTATTTTTCAATCTTATCTCAGCAACATTACAGTCACGAACTTCTTTAAATGCAGCCCTCTCCGCACTTCCAACTGAGTCAGAGACAACAACGGCCCATAACCCATACAAAGCCACTGAAAAGGCCGTCATTGCAAGAGCAACAACAATAAAGTCCTTTGCATGTCTCAGCCTCAGCCAAAACCATCCATCAGGATTAACCTCAAAGTCCTTTCTTTGCCTCTTAGGGTTCTCGAAGAACATCATCACAGAGGTGAAAACAAACACCCCGGCAAACGCAATCATTAGCGCCGTAAATATAACAAGCAGGCTTACGCCACCGTACACAGCATACAACTGTCCATCAAAACCAAGTCTATTTACCGGGACACCCAACCTAGAATTCAATGTTTCTAAGTACACATACCCTTTTGTGAAAAACAGAGCAAACATTATCGCTATGAAGGACAAACTCTCGAACTTAATTGCGCGCCACAAGCCAAGCCCACTTACGCGACCAGGAGCGCATTTGGCTTCATCTTTCATTTCCATACAGAAACTCCATTTCCTAAATGCAATAGAGGGCACTCGCCCCATAGCCCTACGAGGCTGAGCAACGACAACCGTTTCAAGGCTGGGGTGAGAAGATCGTAAGAGACCATCTCAGTCAAAGCAGCGCCAGAGTGATCCGAAGGAAAGGCCACCTGAGTCGGCACAAAATTGGCACCTCAACCAGCAAAGCACTGCCAAATCATGCTGAAAACCGCTTAACACTGCCAAAGCATAACCAGCTGAAAAATAAAGAGATTTTATAAAGAACCTTTACAAGTCAAGCTATTCCAGCACTTTTAAGATCGCAGTTGCACTGCAAAGGCCCGACGGGAAAGGTTTCGCGGATCAGCGCGGGGGATGTCGACATGCAAGACTCCGATCACGGTCGGCGCGGCAAGCGCGCCATGGATTTCTATGAAACGCCAAGCATGGCACATCCGCCTGGTGCCGAGGACCGTCGGCGTCGGCTCAGGGCGCTTCGCGGTAGTCGCTGGGCAGCTTGCCGGTCCACTTGCGGAACGCCCGGCGGAAGTTCGACGAGTCGTTGAAGCCGAGCAACAGGGCAATCTCGTACAGCGGTAGCTGGGTGGTGGTCAGGTATTGCAGAGCCAGGCGCTTGCGCACATCGTCGAGGACCTGCTGGTAGGTGGTGCCCAGCGACGACAGGTGCCGGCGCAGGCTGCGCCCGCTGGTGTGCAGTTCGCGGGCGGCCTGTTCGAGATCGGGGAAGTCGCCGGGACGCGCCAGCAGCAGGCGGCGCACACGGGTCAGCAGGCCTTCCTGGACGTCCAGGGTGGCCAGCAGCGCCTCGCACTGCTGCTCGCACATCTGCACCGTGGCCGGGTTGGCCAGCGCCATCGGTCGTTCCAGGTACTCGCTGGGCATGCTCAGCCAG
>NZ_SCND01000597.1:0-2013 GCF_005503585.1 Pseudomonas sp. 2VD | reverse complement strand
AAACAATCAATTCGACGAGTATTTCTTACGTTTTCGCCACCCGGACCCCACTCCGGTGGCCATTTCCCGCATTACAGGCGCACCTCTCCTGCATTCGTCAGTAAATGTCGGCGTGGCCCTCTGCGTGCTCGACCTCTCCGCCCTGCGCCAGGCTCTGGTGGAACAAGGCCTGGACAGCTGCGCCGCACTGCGCGCCTGGCTCGCCGGCGAACCCGGGCGGCAGCAGGCGCTGCTGGAGCGGATCCGCATCACCGAGATCAACGATGTCAGTCGCCGCCTGCTGCAGATCGAGTCCACCGAACAGGCCTGGCAGCGCTTGCTCGACCACGGCCCGCTACAACCGGACAGCCTGCGCCTGCAGGTGATCGAGGCGCTCATCGAACGCCGGCCGGTACTCGAACTGGAAGCCACGCTGCGCTGCGGCAAGAGCACGCCGCGGCACCTGTGGTTGCAACTGCGCCTGCCGGAAAACCCCGGCGAATGGCATGCGGTGACCCTCAGCCTGTCCGACGTCACCAGTCGCAAGGAAGTCGAACTGTCGCTGATCGAGCGCGAGAAGTTCTGGTCGGACGCGGTCCAGGCGGTGCCCGATACCCTCTACATCCACGACCTGCACGCGCGCCGGGTGATCTTCAGCAACCATCACCTGGGCCAGCAACTGGGCTACAACCAGGAAGAACTGGCGCGGATGGGCGAGAACTTCTGGGAAACCCTGCTGCACCCCGACGACCAGGAATACTACTGGCGCATCCGCAACCTGCAGCACGTGGTCGGCGACGGCCTGCTGCTCGACAGCCAGCTGCGCTGGCGCCACCGCGACGGCCGCTGGCACTGGTTCGACATCCGCGAGCAGGCCTTCAGCCGCGACCGCAGCGGTCGCGTGGCGCGCCTGATCGGCGTGGCCAAGGACATCACCTTCACCGTCGAGGCGAACAACGCGCTGCGCGAGAACGGCCGACGCTACCGCATGCTGGCGGAAAACATCAGCGACGTGATCTTCTCCACCGACGCCGAACTCAACGCCAGCTACGTCAGCCCCTCGGTACAGCACGTGTTCGGCTACAGCCCGGAATGGGCGCTGCTCAACGGCCTCCATCAGACCGCCACCAACCCGCGCCAGCTCGGCCGCCTGAACGGCCTGCTGCGCCGCGTGCGGCACGCCATCGGCGACCGCCAGAAGCTCGCCGAGCTGCGGGAAAACCCTGGCCAGCATCTGTTCGCCCTCGACTGCCTGCGCGCCGACGGACGCAAGATTCCCATCGAACTGCGGATCGTCCTGATGTGGGACGAGCACGACCGCTTCGAAGGCCTGCTCGGCATCGCCCGCGACATCAGCCAGCAGCGCCGCGCCGAACGCGAGCTGCGGATGGCGGCGACGGTATTCGAACACTCCACGGCGGCGATCATGGTCACCGACCCGGCCGGCTACATCGTCCAGGTCAACGATTCCTTCTCGCGCCTGACCGGCTACAGCCCGGCCGACGTGCTCGACCAGCAGCCGCGCCTGCTCACCGCCGACCGCCAGGAAGCCAACCAGCTCAAGCACGTGCTCGCCAGCCTGCAGCACAGCGGCAGCTGGGAAGGCGAGATCCTGCAGAAGCGCAAGACCGGCGAACTCTATCCGTCCTGGGTCGGCATCACCGCGGTGCGCGACGAGGAAGGCGACCTGGTCAGCTTCGTCTGCTTCTTCAGCGACATCAGCGAGCGCAAGGCCAGCGAGCGGCGCATCCACCGCCTGGCCTACTACGACGCCCTCACCCACCTGCCCAACCGCACGCTGTTCCAGGACCGTCTGCATACCGCCCTGCAACAGGCCGAGCGCAACGGCCAATGGGTGGTGCTGATGTTCCTCGACCTCGACCGCTTCAAGCCGATCAACGACTCCCTCGGCCACGCCGCCGGCGACCGCATGCTGCAGGAAGTGGCGACCCGCCTGAGCGCCTGCGTCAGCCAGGACGATACCGTGGCGCGCATGGGCGGCGACGAATTCACCCTGCTGCTGCCTTCCCAGGG
>NZ_SCND01000596.1:0-2023 GCF_005503585.1 Pseudomonas sp. 2VD | reverse complement strand
TGTGTATAAGGGACAGCCTGCAGGTGGCGGCAGAGGGCACGCTGTCCGCGCAGCTCCTGCGCGAGCGCCTGGAGCAGGAGGTACAGGGCATGCAGCAACTGGTGGACAACACCCTGGAGCTGGCCTGGATGGACACCGAACGCCCGGTATTGGCGCTGGAGGACATTTCCATCCCGGCGTTATGGGACCTGCTGGTGGAGAACGCACGCTTCGAAAGCGGCTGGGCCGCCGAGCGGTTCCGCAGCGATCTGCCCGAGGATTGTGTCGTGCGTGGCAACCTCAATGCACTTGCCCAGGCCCTGGAGAACCTGCTGCGCAACGCCATCCGGCATTCGCCGGAGGGCGGCGTGATCCGCCTGCATGGTCGGCGCGAAGGAAGTTGCTGGTGGCTTTGCCTGGAAGACCAGGGCGAGGGTGTGGCCGAGCACCAGTTGGAGACCATCTTCCGCCCGTTCACCCGACTGTCTTCGGCACGTACCGGCAAGGGCTTCGGCCTGGGACTGAGCATTGCCCGTCGCGCCGTGGTGCTCCAGGGCGGCCGCCTATGGGCGGAAGCCGCCGATCCGGGGCTGCGCCTGTGCCTGGTGCTGCCTTCTGCCTAGCGAGGCGCAGGTGCCTTTACATTTTACCTAGATGTAAATGATCTTTACTCTCTTTTGTGAATGATTATCATCCGTGCCGATCTCCTCGGCCGGCCTTGTTCCGGGTCTGCGCCCTGTCCTACCCGTGCCGAGACGTCACCCGCGCAACGCCGGCGACCCAGGCTTCAGAAAAAACGTCAACGTATCCCTCGTGGCTCGCCTGCTACCCGTTTTCCCTCGACAGGAGTAGTCACGCATGTACCCCCAATTCCGTCGCGGCCATCTCGCCGCTGCCGTCCTTTTCGCTTCATCGAGCCTGCTGGGCGGGCAGGCCCTGGCCGAGGACGAGCGCCTGGAAGAACTGGACGAACGCGCCGAATCGGTGGTCCAGCTGGGTGACGAGGTGGTGCTGGGCACCGCCGAACAGGAGCTCAAGCAGGCACCGGGGGTATCCATCATCACCGCCGAGGACATCAGGAAGCGCCCGCCGGTGAACGATCTCTCCGAGATCATCCGCACCATGCCCGGGGTCAACCTCACCGGCAACAGTTCCAGCGGCCAGCGCGGCAACAACCGGCAGATCGACATCCGCGGCATGGGGCCGGAGAACACCCTGATCCTGGTCGACGGCAAGCCGGTCAGCTCGCGCAACTCGGTACGCTACGGCTGGCGTGGCGAACGCGACACCCGCGGCGACAGCAACTGGGTGCCGCCGGAGGAGGTCGAGCGCATCGAGGTCCTCCGTGGGCCCGCGGCGGCACGCTACGGTTCCGGCGCGGCGGGCGGGGTAGTCAACATCATCACCAAGCGCCCGACCGATCGTTTGCGTGGCTCCATGACGGTGTTCACCAACATTCCGGAAAGCTCCAAGGATGGCGCCACGCGCCGCGCCAACTTCAGCCTCAGCGGGCCGCTGACCGAAGCCTTGAGCTTCCGCGCGTACGGCAGCGCGAACAAGACCGATTCGGACGATACCGACATCAACCTCGGACATACCGTCAACCCGAGCCGTACCGTGGCCGGACGCGAAGGGGTACGCAATCGCGATCTCAGCGGGATGCTGTCGTGGCAGGTGACCCCCGACCAGGTCGTCGATTTCGAAGCGGGCTTCAGCCGACAGGGCAACATCTATGCCGGCGATACCCAGAACAACAACGGCACCGCCAATACCCAGGGACTCGCCGACGACGGTGCGGAGACCAACCGCATGTATCGCGAGAACTACGCCATCACCCACAACGGGACCTGGTCGTTCGGTACTTCCAGGTTCGTCGCCCAGTACGACTCCACCCGCAACAACCGTCTGGAGGAGGGGCTGGCCGGTTCCGTCGAGGGGCAGATCGGCGCCGACCGTTCGTTCAGCACCAGCAAGCTGGAGAACTATCGCCTCAGCGGCGAACTCAACCTTCCGTTGCATGCGTTGTTCGAGCAGGTGCTGACGG
>NZ_SCND01000595.1:0-2028 GCF_005503585.1 Pseudomonas sp. 2VD | reverse complement strand
CCGCTGAACGCGCTGGGACTGGCCTGGGGCGTGACCGGCGGCGCCGGTTTCGAGCTGGCCAGCGGGGTCGCCGTGCTGCATCCGGACAGCGACCTCGATCTGCTGCTGCGCACCCCGCGCCCGTTCCCGCGCGATGACGCGCTGCGCCTGCTGCAATGCTTCGAGCAGTGTCCCTGCCGGATCGACCTGCAACTGCAGACCCCGGCGGGCGGCGTGGCCCTGCGCGAATGGGCCGAGGGTCGGCCCCGGGTGCTGGCGAAAGGCAGCGAGGCGCCGCTGTTGCTGGAAGACCCCTGGCGGGTCGCGGAGGTCGAGGCATGAGCGTGCTGTTCGCCTATCCCGGCCAGGGTGCCCAACGTCCCGGCATGCTCGCGGCCTTGCCCGACGAACCGCCGGTGCGCGCCTGCCTGGAGCAGGCGGCGGACTGTCTCGGCCAGGCGCCGGCCGAACTGGAGAGCGCCGAGGCCTTGCGCGGCACCCGCGCGGTGCAGTTGTGCCTGCTGATCGCCGGGGTCGCCGCCAGCCGCCTGCTGGAGACGCGCGGGCATCGGCCGGGGCTGGTCGCCGGGCTGTCCATCGGCGCCTATCCGGCGGCGGTGGTGGCCGGCGCGCTGGACTTCGACGACGCGCTGCGTCTGGTGGCGCTGCGTGGCGAACTGATGCAGGCCGCCTGGCCCGAGGGCTACGGGATGAGCGCCATCCTCGGTCTCGACCAGGCGCAACTGGAAGCGCTGATCCTGGCGGTGCGGCGCGAGCACCCGCCGCTCTACCTGGCCAACGTCAACGCCGAGCGGCAACTGGTGGTGGCCGGCAGCGAAGCGGCGCTGGCCGCCCTCGCCGAACGCGCGCGTGCCGCGGGTGCCAGCGCGGCGAAGCGCCTGGCGGTGAGCGTACCGTCGCACTGTGCGCTGCTCGACGAACCGGCCGCGCGCCTGGCCGAAGCCTTCGCCGGTATCCGCCTGCGTCGGCCGCGCGTGCCCTACCTGAGCAGCAGCCGGGCGCGCCTGGTCGCCGAACCTGCCGCGCTGGCCGACGATCTCGCCGGCAACATGGCGCGCCGCGTCGAGTGGCTGGCGACATTGCGCAGCGCCTACGAGCGCGGTGCCCGCCTGCATCTCGAGCTGCCGCCGGGACGGATCCTCAGCGGGCTGGCGCGGCCTCTGTTCGGCTGCGCCACGCCGGCCTTCGAAGGCTCCCGGGCGGATACCCTGGACGCGCTGTTGCGCGAGGAGGAAAAGAGAACCCGATAAGCGTTCGTTCGAGGCATAAAAACAACAACATCGATCCGCAACCGAGGACAACAATAATGATTATCTACGGTGTCGCACTGCTGTCTCTGTGTACCCTCGCCGGGCTGTTCATCGGCGAGATCCTTGGCGTGCTGCTCGGCGTGCCGGCCAACGTCGGTGGCGTCGGCATCGCCATGCTGCTGCTGATCTTCGTCGGCAGCTACCTGGGCAAGCGTGGCCTGCTCTCGGCGAAGACCGAGCAGGGCGTGGAGTTCTGGAGCGCGGTCTACATTCCCATCGTGGTCGCCATGGCCGCCCAGCAGAATGTCCTCGGCGCGCTGAGCGGCGGGCCGGCCGCTATCCTCGCCGGCATCGCCGCGGTCGCCGTGGCCTTCGCCCTGGTCCCGCTGCTCGACCGCTTCGGCCGGAAGAAAGCCGAAGGCGCCCCGCCGTTGAAACCGCGCACCAGCGTGCAGGGGTGAGCGCCATGTTCGAGTCCCTGAACAAAGTCATCAATGGCTACGGCCTGATCAGCGGCTTCGCCATCATCGGCGTGACCATGGCGGTGTCCTATTGGTTGTCGGCGCGCCTCACCCGCGGGCGCCTGCACGGCTCGGCGATCGCGATCTTCCTCGGCCTGGTGCTGTCCTACGTCGGCGGCGTCGCCACCGGCGGGCAGAAAGGATTGGTGGTCAGGCTGACCGCATCGGTGTAGCCGAACGCCATGGCCACCGCGACCCCGGCGACGAACGACGAACCGACCCCGAGGAACAGCGACACCACCCCGGAAACCCCTGCC
>NZ_SCND01000594.1:0-2040 GCF_005503585.1 Pseudomonas sp. 2VD | reverse complement strand
GATCAACCCCGAGCGCATCCGTTCGCAGCTCGAAGGCGCCTGCGTGATGGGCCTGGGCCTGGCGGCGCTGGGCGAGATCAGCTTCAAGGATGGCAAGGTCCAGCAGGACAATTTCCACCAGTACGAGCTGGCGCGCATGCCGCTGGCGCCCAAGGCGGTGTCGGTGCATCTGCTCAAGCCGGATGGCGACCTGCCGCTGGGCGGGGTCGGCGAGCCCGGCGTGCCGCCGATAGCGCCGGCGCTGTGCAACGCGATCTTCGCCGCCACCGGCAAGCGCATCCGCGAGTTGCCGATCCGCAATCAGTTGCAGGGGTGGCGGAAGGCCTAGGTCCTTCGTCCTGGTCGTCGCCTGCGTGAGTTCGCGCGAGCGCAGGCGATGGATCAGGTTCTACGCGGAAGTCGTTGTCGAAGAAGAGTTTTCCGTGCCGCCGTCCCTCCCTGGCAGAGGCCTGTCGGCGGATAACGCGCGTGGCCTCGTTCGCCCTGCGCAGCGGAGGCGGTAAGCGGAGGCCAGGGCGGACAACGGGTAGCGTTATGCGCCGCCTTGTCGTTTCAACTTAAAGTGAATTCTAGTATTTTATTTATCTTATTAATCAATAGGATAAATCGTTTATTAAAAGTATTTTATAAGAAGTTGGGGTCTTCCCAGCCGCTCCAGGCCGCCTGCTTGCCGTCGAAACCGGATGCGCAATTCTCCAGGATCGACGACCCCGCGTCGTCCGTGCGCGAGGCCGTCATGGCGGTTCAGTAGATCGGCAGGTCCGGTTCGGGCAAGGCGACGATGTCGTTCGCCGTCAGCCCCAGCAGGCTCATCAGCGCCGGGTCGCGCAACGGCGACTCGCCGCGTACCGGGCCGAAGATTTCCGCCATGTGCCTGCGCAGGCTGGCCACCCGTTGGCGATCGGCCATCCAGCGGGTGAAATCGTGCACATCGACGTTCTTCAGCGACTCCAGTGGTGGCAGCCCAGGCGCTTCGCCGACGTCGGCGCGGGCGCGCCAGCCGCCGTAGCTGGACTGGAACTCGGCCGAGCCCAGGTAGGACAGCAGCAGCTTGGCCGTGGCCGGATGACGGGCGGCCTTGAAGATCGCCGCGCGCTGGTTCCAGACGATGAACGGCTCGTCGGTCGGGATGAAGTAGCCGGCCGGCGTATCGCTGTCGGTCGCATAGCCGGTCAGGTTGCCCAGCGAACCGATGGAGTCGGTGCCCACCGAGGCCGCCGGCGCCGCCGTGCCGCGCAGGAAGTTCGGTTTCTGCGCCGCCAGGGCGCGCAGGAAACCGCTGCCGTAGCGCCGTTCCAGCTTGTCGTAGACGTACAGCACCGCATCGTCGTCATGGGGATAGGTCAGCACCAGCTTGCCCTTGAAGGCCGGCTTCAGGTAATCGGCGAAGCGCATCGGATAGCGCTCCGCTGGCAGCCGGACGGAAGCGTAGGTCGGCACGAAGGCGTTGTTGTAGGCCGTGACATAGGCGCCGTCGGGATCGGCGTAGCCTTTCTTCTGCCGGGCGAAGCCGACCGGCTTGTAGCGCAGCAGCACGTCGCGGGCCTTCCATTTGTCGAAATCGAAGGTGGTTTGCAGCATCGCCACGTCCGGCGTCAGGGTGCCGGCGGCGAGTTCCTGGTCGATGCGCAGGTCGTGGAACTTGGAGAGGTCCACCGTGACGTCCAGGGTCACGCCGGGAAAGCGGCTCTCGAAGGCCGTCTTCAACCAGTCCATCTGGTTCGGCGCGTCGCCGCCGGCCCAGAGCACCATCTTGCCGCCTTCGCCCCGTGCGCGGGCGTAGAGCGAGGCGAGCCTGTCGGTCTCGCCGGGAATGACCAGGGTCGCCCCCGCGGTTTCCGGCCCTAGAGCTGGCTTTCGTGGCAATTTTCCCGCCGTTTCGCCGGCGAACGAAGAAGATGCGAAGACCAGAACCCATGCCGCCATCAGCGGCTTCACCCTGTCGATCATGTGCCGTTCCTCTGCTGAAAACGAGCGTCGCCGCTCCCGGTGAGGCCGGCGCGCAGGCGCGCCCCTCATGGATGGGACTGGTCCGCCGCG
>NZ_SCND01000593.1:0-2050 GCF_005503585.1 Pseudomonas sp. 2VD | reverse complement strand
CCGATGGCGAAGGCCGAATGGCTGTGGCGGCCGAACGCCTGGCCGGAGAAGTCCGCATGGAACAGCTCCACGCCAGGCAGCCAGGGACGCGCCAACAACCGGTTGGCAGCCATCAGGCGTCCCCGAGCACCGCCGCGTAGCCCTCGCGGTAGCTCGGATAGCGCGGCACCCAGCCGAGCGCCCGGGCGCGGCGGTTGCTGCAACGCTTGCTGCCGGCGCGGCGTACCGAATGTTCGTCGGCCCATTGGCTGACGCCCAGGCGCTGGCGCAGGTAGTCGACCACCTCGTGCATCGCCACGGGCGCGTCGTCGACACCGATGTAGCAGTCCTCCAGCGCCTGGCCGCCGGCATCGGCGCGCAACAGGAAGGCCAGCAGCCCGGCCGCATCGTCGGCGTGGATCCGGTTGGCATACAGCGGCGGCTCGCTGACCACCCGGTAACCCTGGCGCACCTGGTTGAGCAGCCATTCCCGCCCCGGACCGTAGATGCCGGCCAGGCGCACGCGGGTAGCCGGTATCCCGCTGTCCAGCGCGACCTGCTCGGCGTCGAGCATGATCCGCCCGGAATAGGCCTGGGAAAGCGCCGGCGACTCCTCGTCGATCCAGCCGCCATCGGTCTGCGCGTAGACCCCGGTGCTGGAGACGAACAGCAGGCGCCTGGGCCGCTGGCCGTGGGCCTGCAACCAGCCCAGCACATGGCGCAGGCCGTCGACGTAGGCGGCACGGTAGCCAGCCTCGTCGTGCTGACTGGCGGCGGCGCTGTACACCAGGTAGTCGAGCGGCTCGCTCGGCCACTGCGCGGGACACTCCGGAGCCTGCAGATCGCCAGCCACCGGCAGGATCCCCTGCGGCAAGGCGTCCACCGAGCGACGCAGGCCATGGACCCGCCAGCCATCGGCCAGCAGCGCCTCGCCGAGGCGCCCGCCGACATCGCCGCAGCCGGCGATCATCACTGTTTGCGACATGAAGCCGTCTCCTTCCTACAACAAGGCGGGCAGTGTAGGCGTCGAATCGTCTGCAATGCACGCCCGATCATGTCCCCGGAGGTTGGTTCGCGGCGGTGCAGCCGCTATGCTTGGCCGATCTTAACGGATGAGCAGCCATGACCCTCACCGAACTGCGCTACATCGTCACCCTCGCCCAGGAACAACACTTCGGCCGCGCCGCCGAGCGTTGCCACGTCAGCCAACCGACCCTCTCGGTCGGCGTGAAGAAGCTCGAGGACGAGCTGGGGGTGCTGATCTTCGAGCGCAGCAAGAGCGCCGTGCGCCTGACGCCAGTGGGCGAAGGCATCGTCGCCCAGGCGCAGAAGGTCCTCGAACAGGCCCAGGGCATCCGCGAGCTGGCCCAGGCCGGCAAGAACCAGCTGGCCGCGCCGCTGAAGGTCGGCGCCATCTACACCATCGGTCCCTACCTGTTCCCGCACCTGATTCCCCAGCTGCACCGGGTCGCGCCGCAGATGCCGCTGTACATCGAGGAGAACTTCACCCATATCCTCCGCGACAAGCTGCGCACCGGCGAACTCGACGCGATCATCATCGCCCTGCCGTTCCAGGAAGCCGACGTCCTGACCAAGCCGCTGTTCGACGAGCCTTTCTATGTGCTGATGCCGGCCGACCACCCCTGGACCGCCAAGGCCAGCATCGATTCCGAGCTGCTCAACGACAAGAGCCTGCTCCTGCTCGGCGAAGGCCACTGCTTCCGCGACCAGGTGCTGGAAGCCTGCCCGACCGTGCGCAAGGGCGACGAGAACAAGCACACCACGGTGGAGTCCTCGTCGCTGGAGACCATCCGCCACATGGTCGCCTCCGGACTGGGCGTCTCGGTGCTGCCGTTCTCCGCGGTGGACAGCCACCACTACGCCCCGGGCGTCATCGAAGTGCGCCCGTTCAGCGCGCCGGTGCCGTTCCGTACCGTTGCCATCGCCTGGCGCGCCAGCTTCCCGCGTCCACGCGCCATCGAAGTGCTGGCCGACTCGATCCGCCTGTGCTCGGTAGCCCGCCCGCAAACCCAGGAACAACCGCAAATCGCATGACCGAGCTGTCCAGGGT
>NZ_SCND01000592.1:0-2068 GCF_005503585.1 Pseudomonas sp. 2VD | reverse complement strand
AGGTAGCAGTGGTACAGCGCCTCGGCCACGTAGCGCTCGACGCTACGCTGGGAAACCCCCATGCGTTCGGCGATCTGCCGGTGGCTGAGGTCTTCGCACTGGGCCAGGAGGAAGGCGGTGCGGACCTTCGGCTTGAGCCCGTCGAGCATCCGCGAGATTTCCTCCAGCAGTTCCAGCACCAGTTCCCGCGCCTCGGGCGACGGCGCCTGTGCCTCGGGCAGGTGGGCGATGCTTTCGAGGTAGGCGCGCTGCAGTTCCTCGCGACGCCAGTGGTCGATCACCAGGCCGCGGGCGATGGTCCGCAGGAACGCGCGCGGCATGCCGATCTCGCGCAGTTCGCGCTTGAGCAGGATGCGCAGGAAGGTGTCCTGGGCCAGGTCCGCCGCGTCCGCCGCGCAGCCCAGCTTGCCGCGCAACCAGTTCTGCAACCAGCCATGGTGCTCGCTGTACAGCGCATGCATGGCGCGATGGTGGGCGCTGAGAAGGATCGGGGCGGACATGGGAAAGTCGGGGCGACACATGAATGATAATGAATCGCATTGTCGAGAAGCCGCGGCCTTTTTGCAATAGCACCCGCCGGCCGGCGCCCTACTCGGCCGCCGCGCCTTCGCGCAGGCAGGCCAGCAGGTCTTCGCTGGCGCGGTCGCGATGCGGTTCGTCGCGCCAGCACATGCCCACCGCGCCCTCGCCGGGAATCTCCAGCGCCAGCCTGGCCACCAGGCCGAGCCCGGCGAGGTGCTCGACCACCCGCGCCGAGCCGATGGATAGCATGTCGCTGCCACGCAACAATTCGATGTTGGCCAGCATCGACGATGACTCCAGGCGGTAGGCCGGCGGCTGCCGGCCGCCCTGGGTCAGGGCCATGTCGAGCTTGCTGCGGATCGGCGAGCCGGGCGGCCAGACGATCCAGTCGTAGCGCCGCACGTCTTCCCAGTCCAGCGCGGCGGCCTGGGCCAGGGGGTGACCGGGGCGCGCCATCACCACGATCGCCTCGCTGTAGAGCACCTCGCAGCGCAGGCTGGCGCGCGGCGCATAGTTGTCCAGGCGCCCCACCACCACATCGAGCTGGCGTTTCTCCAGCCGCTCGAGAAGGCCGTTCATGGTGCCTTCGAGCAGTTCCACCTGGGCCCCGGGGTAGCGTCCGAGGAACGCCCGCAATGCGCGCGGCACCAGGCTCGGCGCGGAGGCCGGCGACGTGCCGAGGAGTACCCGGCTGCCGCTGCCGCTGCGCATCGCCTCGAGGTTCTGCCGCGCCCGCTCCATCTCGGTGAGCACGCGCTGGGCGTGGTTGAACAGGGTCATGCCGTAGGGCGTCGGGCGCAGGCCACGGGCGTGACGCTCGAACAGCGGCGCGCCGACGTCCTCCTCCAGTTCCTTGAGCCACTTCGACAGGCCCGGTTGGGTGGTGTGTGCGGCCCGGGCGGTGCCGCTGAGGTTGCCGGTCTCCATCAGGCTGACCAGCAGTTGCAGGTGTTGCAGGCGCAGGCGGCGGGTCCAGTCCATCGCAAGCCATCCTCGAATACGTATAGGTCGATGTCTAAATATCATTATTCGGTTATGCCTTCACCTCGAATAATGACTACCAGACCGAGGCGGCCCCGCCTCCTCCCGCCGGAGATTCATCGGTATGCATAACGACAATTCCACCGAGAAGCGCGCCGACTTCTATCGACGCATCCGCCAGCAGCACCTCACCCCGCTCTGGGAAGCCCTGCACAGCCTGGTCCCGGCGCAACCCGCCGGCGGCTGCCAGGCGGCGCTGTGGCGCTATCGCGAACTGCGCCCGTTCCTGCTCGAGGCAGGCGACCTGATCAGCGCCGAGGAAGCGGTGCGCCGCGTGCTGGTGCTGGAGAACCCGGACCTTCCCGGCCAGTCGGCGATCACCCCGAGCCTCTACGCCGGCCTGCAACTGATCCTGCCGGGCGAGATCGCTCCCAGCCACCGGCACACCCAGTCGGCCCTGCGCTTCGTCGTCGAGGGCTACGGCGCCTACACCTCGGTGGACGGCGAACGCACCCGCATGGAGCCGGGCGACTTCATCATCACTCCGTCCTGGACCTGGCACGAC
>NZ_SCND01000591.1:0-2069 GCF_005503585.1 Pseudomonas sp. 2VD | reverse complement strand
GCAGGTTGAGGATCTGCCGATCGATGAAGGACAGCACATAGGCGACCATGAGGATCGCCACCGTGGTCCAGGCCGCAAGGTTGGAGGGATAGCCGTTATTGTTGTTATGCATGCCGAACTCCTGGACGCCGCCGAAGCGGCGGATGCGAAGGGAGGGTCGACAGGCAGGATAAGCCGGCAACATCCGGGCTTATACCCAGGGCAAGGGACTATAGAACTGCTGAATGCGGGAAGCGGGTTCCGGCGAATGACCGCCAGGTCATTCGCCGCCGCGTGCGCTCAGAGCCTGTTCAGCATCTCGCGAGCTGGGCGGGGAAGCGGAGCTGACGAGCGGCAAATGAGCACTTCAAAGCCGTCATACCGCGCCGCGCAGCGGATCATGAACAGGCTCTCAGAGCGGCCTGGCCAGGCGCCCGCTCATATCGGCCAGGGCGCCGACCCAGGCGGGATGGTCGTTGAGGCAGGGAATCAGCACCAGGTCCTCGCCGCCGGCGCTGATGAACTGCTCGCGGCCGCGCATGCCGATTTCCTCCAGAGTCTCGATGCAGTCGGCGACGAACGCCGGGCACATCACCAGCAGGCGCTTCACCCCACGCTGCACCAGTTCGTCGAGCTTGGCGTCGGTATAGGGCTCGATCCACTTGGCGCGCCCCAGGCGCGACTGGAACGCCACCGACCAGCGCCCCTGCTCCAGGCCGGCGCGCTCGGCGAAGGCCTCGGCGGTGCGCAGGCACTGGCTGCGGTAGCAGAGGGCGAGGGCTTCGGGGCTGACGTTGCGGCTGTTCTCGGCCAGCAGGTCGTGGGCAGGATCCTTCACCAGTTTGCGGATGTGCCGCTCGGGCAAGCCATGGAAGCTCAGCAACAGATGGTCGTGGGGCTGCTGCAGGTACGGACGCACGCTTTCCACCAGGGCATCGAGGTAGACCGGCTGGTCGTAGAACGGCGGCAGCGTGCTGACCTCCAGGCCCAGGCGATGGGCGGCGATCACCCGGCGCACCTCCTGTTCGGCGGTGGTCGTGGTGCTGTCGGCGAACTGTGGATACAGCGGCGCCAGGGTCACCCGCCGGATACCGCGGCGCGCCAGGTCGAGCAGGACCTTCTCGATGGCCGGCTGGCCGTAGCGCATCGCCAGTTCCACCGGTCCATGCGGCCAGTGCGGCTTCATCGCTTCCTGCAGGCGACGACTGAGGACGATCAGTGGCGACCCTTCGTCCCACCAGATCGAGCTGTAGGCGTGCGCCGATTCGGCCGGACGCTTGATCAGGATCAGCGACACTAGCAGGCGCCGCAGCGGCCAGGGTAGGTCGACCACGTAGGGATCCATGAGGAACTGGTCGAGATAGCGGCGGACATCCTCCACCCGGGTCGAATCCGGGGAGCCCAGGTTGAGCAACAGCAGGGCATTCTCGGTCATGCCTGATCCTTTCGTCGGGCGTCCAGGACATCGGCCAGCGCCACGTCCAGGTCGGTGAATTGAAAACGGTAGCCGGCGTCCTGCAAGCGTTGCGGCAAGGCTCGCTGGCCGCCGAGCAGCAATCCGGACATTTCTCCCAGCCCGAGGCGCAGGACGAACCCGGGGGTCGGTATCCGCGCCGGCTTGTGCAGCGCCCGGCCCAGGGCCTTGGCGAAATCGCGGTTGCGCACCGGGTTGGGAGCGCACGCATTATAGGGACCGCTGGCATCGGGCCGCCGCAAAAGAAAATCGATCAGCTCGATTTGATCCTCGATATGAATCCACGGCATCCATTGCCGGCCGTCACCCAGCGGTCCGCCCAGGCCGAGCCGGTAGAGCGGCAACAGGCGCCCGAGGAAGCCGCCCTCGGGGGCCAGCACCAGGCCGGTGCGCAACAGCACGACACGGGTGCCGAGCTTCTCCGCCTCGCGGGCGATCTGCTCCCAGGCTAGGCATAGCTCGCTGGCGAAATCCTCGCCGGCCGCCGCCCCCTCCTCGGTCACCGGGCGCTCGCCGCTGTCGCCATACCAACCCACCGCAGAACCCGATAACAGAAGGTCCGGGCGCTGCTCACGAGCGTCCAGCCATTCCACCAGGCGCTCGGTAAGGCGTACCC
>NZ_SCND01000590.1:0-2074 GCF_005503585.1 Pseudomonas sp. 2VD | reverse complement strand
GGTCTCGCGCCTGCGCCAGCGGATCGGCAGCAGCCGGCTGATCAGTCTGGCCGGCTTCACCCTGGCGCTGATCCTGCTGACCCTCGGCCTGGTGGACAACCTCTGGGTTCTGTTCCCGGTGCTGATCCTCGGTGGCGGCTGCTGGATCGGCGCCCTCGCCACCTACAACTCGGCGGTGCAGATCCTCGTCCCCGACTGGATCAAGGCGCGCGCCCTGGCGCTGTACCAGACCGCGCTGTACGGTGGCCTGGCGCTGGGTTCGTTCCTCTGGGGCCATCTCGCCGAGACCATGACCGTGCACGGTGCGCTGCTGGCCGCCGGCTGCCTGCTGCTGGCCTCGGTGATCCTCCTGTACAACTCGCGCCTGCCGGAAATGGACGCCGCCAGTATTTCCCGCGCGCCGGCGAGCATGCCCGGGCAGCCGAGCTTCGTCTTCAACACGCGGCGGGGCATGGTGCTGGTCTCCATCGAATACCGGATTCCCGCCGAGCGCACCCGCGACTTCGTTCGCGCCGCCCAGCCGCTGCGCCGCCTGCGCCTGCGCAACGGCGCGGAGCGCTGGTCGCTGTTCCGCGACGTGAGCAACCCGGAGGTCTGGCAGGAACTGTTCCTGGTGGACAACTGGATCCAGCACCTGCGCATGCTCGACCGCATGACCCTGGCCGACAAGATCGTCATCGACAACGTCACTGCCCTGCATGCCGGCGACGGTCCGCCGCAGATCCGCCATTGCGTGAGCTACGAGGCCAGCAGCTACGATACGCCGCTGGTGAAGAGCGCCACGCCGCCGGCCAACGACGAGGCGGGCGCGACGGCGGGGAGTTGAGAACGGGGCCTGGCAGTCCCCCGGGGCGGACAGCGCCAGCGGCGTTATCCGCCCTCCGAAGCGGTCAGTAGCGCGCGATCACTCCGCCGTCGGCTTCTTGCGCTTGAGCGGCGCCATGCCGTCGGCGCTGACCACCGCCGACGGCCCGGCCTTCGGCCGCGCGGCGGGCTTGCGCTTGGCCGCGGGCTTGGCGGCGGCGCCCTTCCTGTCCTGCTTTTTCTTCTTGCTGCCGGCGGCCTTGCCCGACGCCTTGAGTTTCTTCGGCCCCTGGTAGGCGGCCTTCAGTTCCTTGATGTTGCGTCGTTCGAAGTTCTGCTTGAGGTAGCGTTCGACGCTCGACATCAGGTTCCAGTCGCCATGGCAGATCAGCGAGATCGCCAGGCCCTCGGCGCCGGCGCGACCGGTGCGGCCGATGCGGTGCACGTACTCGTCGCCGCTGCGCGGCATGTCGAAGTTGATCACCAGGTCCAGGCCTTCGACGTCCAGGCCGCGTGCGGCGACGTCGGTGGCGACGAGGATCTTCACCGCGCCCTGCTTCAGGCGCTCGATGGCCAGCTTGCGGTCCTTCTGGTCCTTCTCGCCATGCAGGACGAAGACCTTGTGCTGGTTGGCGATCAGCCGCCCGGTCAGGCGATCGGCGGAGACCCGGGTATTGGTGAAGACGATGGCCTTGGTGTAGGTCTCGTTGCTCAGCAGCCATTGCAGCAACTGTTCCTTGTGCGCCACGTCGTCGGCGGTGATGACCTGCTGGCGGACGTTCTCGTTCAGCTCGCCGACCTGGTTCAGGCGCAGCACTTGCGGCTCGCGCAGCACCTCGGCGATCACCTTGTTCAACCCGGCGCCGCTGTGGGTGGCGGAGAACAGCAGGGTCTGGCGCTCGGCCGGGCAGGCGTTGGCCAGGGCCAGCACGTCGTCGGCGAAGCCCATGTCGAGCATGCGGTCGGCCTCGTCCAGCACCAGCACCTCGATGTCCTGCAACGGCAGGTTGCCGGCGTTGCGCTGCTCGAGCAGGCGGCCGGGGGTGCCGATGATGATCTCCGGGTTCTTGCGCAGGCGCGCGCCCTGCACCTTGAAGTCCTCGCCGCCAGTGATCAGGCAGGCCTTGATGAAGGTGAACTGGGCGAAGCGCTCGACTTCCTTGAGGGTCTGCTGGGCCAGCTCGCGGGTCGGCAGGAGGATCAGCGCGCGCGCCAGGGAGCGCGGCTTGTCCTCGGCCAGCAGGCGGTGCAGCAGCGGCAGCAGGAAGGC
>NZ_SCND01000589.1:0-2088 GCF_005503585.1 Pseudomonas sp. 2VD | reverse complement strand
AAGCTCGACAGCTCCAGCACTTACAGCTCGATGTCGTCGGCCAGCAGGTCGAGCGCCGGGGTGCCGAGGTTGCCGCAGACGGCGACACGCTTGTCCGCGGCCACCGCCATTTCGCCCACCAGGGTGGTCACGGTGCTCTTCGCGTTGGAACCGGTGATGGCGACGATCGGGGCCTTCGCCTCGCGGGCGAAGAGATCGATGTCACCGGAGATGCGCACGCCTTTCGCGGCGGCCTGTACCAGCGCAGGGGTGCGCAGCGACAAGCCGGGGCTGACATAGAGTTCGCGGGCGGAGCAGAGGAACTCGGCGTCGAGTTCGCCGCAACGCACTTCCACCTGCGGATACTGGGCACGCAGGGTGGCCAGCTCCGGCGGGTTCTCTCGGGTATCGACCACGGCGAAAGGCAAGCCGCGGCGCGCCAGGTAGCGCACCAGGGACATGCCGCTCTTGCCGAGGCCGACAACGATGCGGAAGTGGTCGGAGGCGATCAGGCTCATGCTCTCTTCGTCCTCAACGCAGCTTCAAGGTGGCGAGGCCGATCAGCACCAGGATCACGGTGATGATCCAGAAGCGCACGATCACGCGCGGCTCCGGCCAGCCTTTCAGTTCGAAATGGTGATGGATCGGCGCCATGCGGAAGACGCGGCGTCCGGTCAGCTTGAAGGAAGCGACCTGGATCATCACCGAGAGGGTTTCCATGACGAACACCCCACCCATGATGAACAGCACGATCTCCTGGCGCACGATCACCGCGATGGTGCCCAGCGCGGCGCCCAGCGCCAGCGCGCCGACGTCGCCCATGAAGACCTGCGCCGGATAGGTGTTGAACCAGAGGAAGCCGAGGCCGGCGCCGACCAGCGCGGCGCAGAACACGATCAGCTCGCCGGCGCCCGGTACGTTGGGAATCAGCAGGTACTCGGCGAACTTCACGTTGCCCGACAGGTAGCAGAAGATGCCCAGCGCGCCGGCAACCATTACCGTCGGCATGATCGCCAGGCCGTCGAGACCGTCGGTGAGGTTCACCGCATTGCTCGAACCGACGATGACGAAGTAGGTCAGGACCACGAAGAAGATGCCCAACTGGATCTCGACGCTCTTCAGCATCGGCACGATCAGGGTGGTCTCGATCGGGGTTTCGGCAGTCATATAGAGGAACACGGCGGCGCCGATGCCGAACACCGACTGCCAGAAGTACTTCCAGCGGCTCGGCAGGCCGCGGGAGTTCTTCTCGATCACCTTGCGGTAGTCGTCCACCCAGCCGATGGCACCGAACAGCAGGGTAACGACCAGCACCACCCACACGTAGCGGTTGGAAAGATCCGCCCACAGCAGCGTGCTGATGGCGATGGCGGTAAGGATCAGGGCGCCGCCCATGGTCGGGGTGCCCTTCTTCGACAGGTGCGACTGCGGACCGTCGTTGCGCACGGCCTGGCCGATCTGGCGGATCTGCAAGGTACGGATCATCCAGGGCCCCAGCCACAGCGACAGCGACAGCGCGGTGAGCACGCTGAGAATGCCGCGCAGGGTCAGGTACTGGAAGACGCCGAAGCCCTTGTAGAACTGTTGCAGGTATTCGGCCAGCAGCAGGAGCATTAGTGACTCTCCTCGGAGGAACCGCACAGCGCCGCGACGACTTTGTCCATCGCCGCGCTGCGGGAACCCTTGATCAAAATGGTGGTTGTCGGTTGTTCGGTGGCCAGCGCCCCGATCAGGCTGGCCTGGTCGGCGAAGTGCCGGCCCGTGGCGCCGAACGCCTGTACGGCGTGGGCCATCAGCGGTCCGACCGCATAGAGCGCGGACACCTTGCCAGCGGCGTAGGCGCCCACCTCGCGGTGGGCCTGCTCGGCCCAGGAACCGAGTTCGCCCATGTCTCCGAGGACCAGGACGGTGCGCCCGGAAAAGCCGCTCAGTATATCAATCGCCGCCAGCATTGACGCGGGGTTGGCGTTGTAGCTGTCGTCTATCACACGCAGCCCGCTGGCGGTCAGTTGCGCTACCGCGCGGCCCTTGACCGGCTGCAGCGCCTGCAGCCCGGCGACGATCCCATCCAGCGGCACGCCCAGTGCATGGGCGGCAGCGGCGGCAGCC
>NZ_SCND01000588.1:0-2109 GCF_005503585.1 Pseudomonas sp. 2VD | reverse complement strand
GTGCGGGGCGCTCGCCCTTGCGCCGCGGCTCCAGCTCGTCGAGCTGCTCGGCGGTGGGGAAGCGATCCATGCGCACCAGGTCGCGCTTGTTGATCACCACCGGCTGGCGGCTCGGCTGCTTGCCGGTGCCGTACTCGGACGGCTCGCGCAGCGGCGCGTCGCTCATCCGCGAGGCATTCTCGCGACCCTGGCCGCGCGGCTTGCTGGCGCGCGGTTTCTTCGCCTTGCCCTGGCCGGCACCCTGACCGCGAGCGCCACCTTGAGCGGCGCCCTGGCTCTTGCCGCGAGCTTGGCCCTGGCCTTGGCCACGACCCTGCTGGCCGGTGCCGCCCTGGGGTTTCTGCTGGCCACCGCGGCGTCCGCGTCCCTTGTTTTCCTGACCCTGGTAGGGGCTGACGTAGTCGGCGCGGTTGCCGAAATTGTCGAAGTCGTCGTCGAGGAACTCTTCCGGATCGCGATTACCGTCGACTTCCGGCGGCCGATTGGGCTTGGCCGGACGCGCTTCGCGGCTCTGCCGCGGCTGCTGCGCTTGGCCGGCCTCGCGGTTTTCCTTGTTCTTGCCACCACGACGGCGGCGCTTGCCGGCCGGCTTCTCGGTACCGTCCTGGGCCGCAGCGACATTGCTGTCGGGGTTGCTCGCCTGGGCGTCTTTCGGCTTGCGCTCGCGGCTGCTGCGCCGTTCCTTGTCGCGGCGCGGCTGCTTCTGCGGCGCCTCGCGGGGCTCCGGCTGGGCCACCTCGGGCAGCACGGCCTCGGGGTCGAAACCCTGGGCATCGCCATCGGGAATACGCTGTCTGGTCATCTTCTCGATGGCCTTGAGCAGCTTCTCTTCGTCCGGCGCCACCAGCGAGATCGCCTCGCCGCTGCGTCCGGCTCGGCCGGTACGGCCGATGCGGTGGACGTAGTCTTCCTCGACGTTGGGCAGTTCGTAGTTGACCACATGGGGCAACTGGTCGATATCCAGGCCGCGGGCGGCGATGTCGGTCGCCACCAGGATGCGCACGTCGTTGGCCTTGAAGTCGGCCAGCGCCTTGGTCCGCGCGTTCTGGCTCTTGTTGCCATGGATCGCGGCGGCCGGCAGGCCGTGCTTGGTCAGGTACTCGGCGAGACGGTTGGCGCCGTGCTTGGTACGGGTGAAGACCAGCACCTGTTCCCAGGCGCCGACGGTCACCAGGTGCGCCAGCAGGGCGCGCTTCTGCGGCGCCGGCAGGCGGAACACGCGTTGCTCGATGCGCTCGACCGTGGTGTTCGGCGGCGTTACCTCGATGCGTTCCGGGTTGTGCAGGAGCTTGTTGGCGAGGTCGACGATGTCTTTCGAGAAGGTAGCCGAGAACAGCAGGTTCTGGCGCTTGGGCGGCAGCTTGGCGAGAACCTTCTTCACATCGTGGATGAAGCCCATGTCGAGCATGCGGTCGGCTTCGTCGAGGACGAGGATTTCCACGTGGGACAGGTCGACCTTGTTCTGCCCGGCCAGGTCGAGCAGGCGGCCGGGGCAGGCGACGAGTACGTCGACGCCCTTGGCCAGGGCCTGGATCTGCGGGTTCATGCCAACCCCGCCGAAGATGCAGGTGCTGTTCAGCGGCAGGTCGCGGGCGTAGACCTTGAAGCTGTCATGCACCTGGGCGGCCAGCTCACGGGTCGGGGTCAGTACCAGCACGCGCGCCTGGCGCGGGCCGTGGCGGTGTTCGCGGTCGGGATGACCGGCGGGGAACAGGCGCTCCAGTACCGGCAGGGCGAAACCACCGGTCTTGCCGGTGCCGGTCTGTGCCGCAACCATCAGGTCGCGACCTTGCAACACGGCGGGAATCGCCCGCTGTTGCACGGGAGTGGGCTGGCTGTAGCCCGCAGCCTCCACAGCGCGGGCAAGCGCCTCGGAGAGTCCGAGGGAAGAAAAGGACATGCGGGTTTTCCTATATGGGCCGGGGCGAGGCCGGCTGCTGTGAAATCACCAAGTTCTGCGAACTCCTGTCTACCTTCGGGCCCTGTCGGCCAGGGCGGAAGGTCTGGCCGCGGCGCTGCGTATGCGCTCGGTGGCCGGTGTCGAACGGGTGCCCTCGCGGGCATGGCCGCGCACCTGGTCGGGGGCGCTGGCCGGTTCGCTCCCGGCCC
>NZ_SCND01000058.1:0-23073 GCF_005503585.1 Pseudomonas sp. 2VD | reverse complement strand
GCCCTGGTCGGCGGCGACACCACGCGCGGCCCGCTGAGCATGACCCTCACCGTATTCGGCAGGGTGCCGGCCGGCCAGGCGCTGACCCGCGCCGGTGCGCGCCCGGGCGACCTGCTCTGCGTCGGGGGCCCGCTCGGCGAGGCTGGAGCGGCGCTGGAACTGGTGCTGGAGCGAAGATCGGCGCCCGCCGAGGTGGCCGAACCGCTGCTGGCGCGCTACTGGACGCCGGCCCCGCAATTCGGTCTGGGCCTCGCCCTGCGCGGCAAGGCCAGCGCTGCCCTGGACATCTCCGACGGGCTGCTCGCCGACTGCGGGCATATCGCCCGCGCTTCCGGCGTCGCCCTGCTGGTCGAATGCCAGCGCTTGCAGGCAAGCGCCGCGTTGAGCGGCCTGCTCGCCGGCGAGGAAGCCTTGCGCCAGCAACTGGCCGCCGGCGACGACTACGTGCTGGCCTTCACCCTGCCGTCTGCGTACCTTGGCGAGATTCGCGCCGCGTGGCCGGCCATGGCCGTCATCGGCCGGGTCGAGGCGGGGCAGGGGGTGCACCTGCTCGACGCCGATGGAAGGGAACTCATACCGGCCGTGGCCGGCTACCAACATTTCGGAACCCAACGTGACTGAGCATCCTGATCAGGCGCCGGCGCAGCCGGTGCCGCCGTCGGTCTGGCGCAATCCCTGGCATTTCCTCGCCTTCGGCTTCGGCTCCGGCACCCTGCCCAAGGCGCCGGGCACCTGGGGGTCGCTGGTGGCCATCCCGTTCATCCCGCTGTGGCAGATGCTGCCGGACTGGGGCTACTGGCTGATGCTGGGAGTGACCATGCTGTTCGGCTTCTGGCTGTGCGGCAAGGTCGCCGACGACCTGCGCGTGCACGACCACGAAGGCATCGTCTGGGACGAGATGGTCGGCATGTGGATAACCCTCTGGCTGGTGCCGGAGGGCTGGTGGTGGCTGCTGATCGGCTTCATCGTGTTCCGCATCGTGGATATTCTCAAACCCTGGCCGATCAATTGGGTGGACCGCAACGTGCACGGCGGCGTCGGGATCATGCTCGACGACGTCCTGGCCGGGGTATTCGCCTGGCTGGTCATGCAGGGTCTAGTCTGGGGATGGGTACACTGGCTGGTCTGAGGCCTCCCATGCGTCTGCTCGTCCTGTTCTGCTGCCTGTGGCTGCTGCCCGGCGTCGCTTCCGCCGAACCCTCCGTGGGCGAGATCCGCGTGGTCAGCGAAACCTGGACGCGCTACACCCAGGAGGACGGTCGCGGGGTGGCCTGGGACCTGCTGCGGGCCGTCTACGAGCCGGCCGGGGTACGCCTGCGGATCGCCAACGAGCCCTATACCCGGGCGGTCGGCCTGGTCCTGCGCGGCGAGGCCGACGCCTGGGTCGGCGCCTACCGCGGGGAAATCGACGAAGCGCTTTACCCTCGCTGGCCCTATGACGTCGATCCGATCGCCGTGCTTTCCCTGAAGGACAATCCGCCGCCGCCGCTGGAGGGCCTGAGCCGGTTCCGCCTGTCATGGATGCGTGGCTACGCCTTCGCCCGCTATTTCCCTACCCTGACCCCGCACAGCGAGTTGCAGCGCCGCACCTCGGCGCTGCCGATGCTGCTCAACCACCGGGTCGACTATTTCATCGATTCGCGTCCGGAACTGGAGGAAATGCTCGCAGGGGCCGGAGCGCTGGCGGCTGAGTACCGCATCACCGACGTCACTCGCTTGCCGCTGTATCTTGGCTTCTCCGATTCCCCCAGGGGCCGTGAGCTGCTGGCGCTGTTCGACCGGCGCATGCGGCAGCTGCATGCCAGCGGCGAGCTGGAACGGATCTTCGCCCGCTGGAACTGGCCCTATGCGCCGTTGAAGGCAATCCTGCCACCCAAGGAGTGATCATGCTGCGGCTGTGCGTCGCCCTGTTTTCCAGCGTTCTCGCGTTGCCCTCGCTGGCCGCGCCCCAGGTCTTCGTGGTCGGCCTGTTCCCCGGCGCGGCGGTACTCAACGTCGACGGCCAGCGCAAGCTGGTCAGGGTCGGCCAGACCGGCCCACAGGGCGTCCAGGTGGTCAGCGCCGACAGTCGCAAGGCGGTGCTGCGGATCGACGGCGTCGAGCGCACCTACGAACTGAGCCGCGAATACAACGAGGCGGGCTATTCGGCGCCGCAGCGGCAAAGCTTCAGCATCGCTCGCGGCACCGGCGGGCACTATTGGGTGGCCGGTTCGGTGAACGGGCAGAACATGCAGTTCCTGGTGGATACCGGCGCCACCAGCATCGCCATGAACGAGAACGAGGCGCGCCGCCTGGGTATCGATTACCGGGTGGACGGCAAGCCGATGGTCGCCTCCACCGCCAGCGGCACCTCGCGCGGCTGGCGGGTGACCCTGGACCGGGTGAAGATCGGCGGTATCGAGTTGCTGGGCGTCGAGGCGGCGGTGATCGAGGGTGGCTATCCGACCGAAGCCCTGCTCGGCATGAGTTTCCTCAACCGGGTGCGCTGGCGCGAGGAACAGGGGATGCTGCTTATCGAGGCCAAGCATTGAATGTCGCTCGCTCATAACCCCGGGTTCTATTCATCGTCCATCTCGATAGGTATTTGCGGCATTTCGAGCTGACCGGGCGCCGGACGCTGCTGGTACAATGGCGGACTTCCGTTTCCCTAGGAGTTCCCCGGTGTCCGTCGTGTTCGTCGCCGCCTCCAAACTGCCGACTCCCTTCGGCGAATTCACCATGCATGGCTTCCTCGACGAGGAGAGCGGCAAGGAACATGTAGCCCTGAGCATGGGCGACATCGCCGATGGCGCGCCGGTGCTTGGCCGCCTGCATTCCGAATGCCTGACCGGCGACGCGCTGTTCAGCCTGCGCTGCGATTGCGGTTTCCAGTTGGAAGGCGCGCTTGCCGCCATCGCCGAGGAGGGCCGCGGCGTGCTCCTCTACCTGCGCCAGGAAGGTCGCGGCATCGGCCTGCTGAACAAGATCCGCGCCTACGAGCTGCAAGATGCCGGCGCCGATACCGTCGAGGCGAACCTGCAACTGGGTTTCGGCGCTGACCAGCGCGACTACGCCATGTGCCAGCCGATGCTCGCGCACCTGGGCGTTTCCTCCCTGCGCCTGATGACCAACAATCCGCGCAAGGTCAAGGCGCTGGAAAGCTACGCCATCACCGTGGCGGAGCGCGTGCCGCTGCAAAAGGGCCTGAACAAGCACAACAGGCGCTACCTGGCGACCAAGGCCGGCAAGCTCGGGCACATGCTCGGCAGCCTGCACCAGGGCGAGGCGGAAACCACGTGAGTCGCCAGCAAGCCCGCGGCGCGCTGGGACGTGCCTGGTGGTTGCAACTGGCGTTGGCGCTGTTGCCGCTGATCCTGGTCGAGTTCTTCCTCGGCGAACTGCAACCCCTTCCCCATGGCCTGGCGATGCCGCTGTTCATCGCCGCGCTGCTGTCGATGTTCGTCAACCTGCCGCTGTTCGGTGCCTACAAGCGTGGTCTCATCGCCACCCAGAAAGCGCTGGATACGGCGGAGGAAGCCGCCGCCTGGACCCGCCTGGCGCAGGTGCGCCGCAAGGCCCTGTTCGGCGCCAGCCTGCCGGCCTGGATCGGCGTGCCGGGTGTGTTCGCCGGGCTCAACGGCGTTGCGCTGATCCTGCTCGGGGTCACCAGCCTGGTGCTGTTCTGGCTCTACCGTATTCCGCGTCAACTCGGTTGATGCGCTCGTTCTGGCTGCTCGCCTGCCTGCTCCTCAGCCTTTCCGCCGGGGCGGCGCAGCGGGTGGTCAGCCTGGCGCCTTCGCTGACCGACAGCGTCCTCGAACTCGGCGCCGCGCGCCGCCTGGTCGGCGTGCTGGATGGTGGCGAGCGTCCGGCGGCGATTGGCGACCTGCCTTCCGTCGGCCGCTACGGCCAGGTCAATCTCGAACGCCTGCTGGAACTGCAGCCCGATCTGATCCTGGTCTGGCCCGGCAGCGTGCCCGAGGCGCAGTTGCAGCGTCTGCGGGACTTCGGCATCGCCCTCTTCATCGCCGAACCGCACAGCCTCGACGAACTGGCCCTGCAACTGGCTGCGCTGGGCGAGGCATTGGGCGAGGCCGAGGCCGGCCAGCGGCTGTCGACCAGGTTCCGCGAAGGCATGCGGCGCCTGGCCGAGCGCTACCGGCGGGACAAGCCGCTGAAGGTGTTCTACCAGGTCTGGGACCGGCCGCTGTACACCATTGGCGGACGCCAGGTGATCAGCGATGCGCTGCGCGTCTGCGGTGCCGAGAACCTGTTCGGCGACCTGCCGCAGCCGGCGCCGCAGGTCAGCGTCGAGGCGGTTCTGGCGCGGGACCCGGCGGTCATCGTCGCCGGCAGTCACGCCCAGCTCGAACTCTGGCGGCAATGGCCGGCGCTGGCGGCGACGCGGCGCGGACAGCTGTACCGGATCGAAGACAAGAACCTCGAGCGGCCGAGCTTCGCCATGCTGGCGGCGACCGAGAAACTCTGCCGCTCGCTCGCCGGGGCGCGCTGAACGCTTGCCGGTATCGCGCTGTACCGGCGGATAACGCCGGTGGCGTTATTCGCCCTACGGCAATTGGGGGGTAGGGCGAATAACCGCAACGCGGTTATCCGCCGTTGTCGCTGGGTTTGGCGCTACTGCCGGTCGAGACGCTGGCGTACCGCCTTTTCGATGCCCGCGGCATCCAGGCCGCATTCGGCGAGCATCTCGCTGGGCTTGGCGTGTTCGACGTAGTAGTCGGGCAGGCCCAGTTGCAGCAGCGGGACTTCGAGGCCCTCGCTGGCGAGGAACTCGCCGACCGCCGAGCCGGCGCCGCCCATCACGGCGTTTTCCTCGATGGTCACCAGCAGTTCGTGGCTGCCCGCCAATTCGCGTACCAGGGCTTCGTCGAGGGGTTTGACGAAACGCATGTCGACGACTGTGGAGTCGAGGCTTTCGGCGACCTTCATCGCCTCCGCCAACTGCACGCCGAAGACCAGCAGTGCGACCCTGCCGCCGCGCCGACGGACCACGCCCTTGCCGATCTCCACCGGTTGCAGGTCCGGATCGATCGGATGGTTGGGGCCGCTGCCGCGTGGATAGCGCACCGCGGCCGGGCCATCGAACAGATAGCCGGTGGTGAGCAGCTTGCGCAGCTCGTCCTCGTCGCTGGGGGTCATCACCAGCATGCCGGGGATGCAGCGCAGGTAGGAGATGTCGAAGCTGCCGGCGTGGGTCGGGCCGTCCTCGCCGACCAGGCCGGCGCGGTCGATGGCGAACAGCACGTCGAGGTGCTGCACGGCGACGTCATGGATCAACTGGTCGTAGGCGCGCTGGAGGAAGGTCGAGTAGATCGCCACCACCGGCTTCATGCCCTCGCAGGCCATGCCGGCGGCCAGGGTCACGGCATGCTGTTCGGCGATGGCGACGTCGAAGTAGCGTTCCGGGTAGCGTTCGCTGAAGGCCACCAGGTCGGAACCTTCCTTCATCGCCGGGGTGATGCCGAGCAGGCGCGCGTCCTGGGCGGCCATGTCGCACAGCCACTGGCCGAAGACGCTGGAATACTTGGGTCCGCCGGTCTTCTTCGGCGCACTGCCGGGAGCTTCCAGCTTGGTGATCGCGTGGTAGCCGATCGGATCCAGTTCGGCCGGGGCGAAGCCCTTGCCTTTCTTGGTCACCACATGGAGGAACTGCGGGCCCTTCATGTCGCGCATGTTGCGCAGGGTAGCCACCAGGGTCGGCAGGTCGTGGCCGTCGATCGGGCCGATGTAGTTCCAGCCGAGCTCCTCGAACAGGGTGCCGGGGACCAGCATGCCCTTGGCGTATTCCTCGGTGCGCCGGGCGATCTCCCAGGCCCCGGGCAGGCGCGAGAGCACCTTCTTGCTGCCCTCGCGCATGCTGCTATAGGTGCGGCTGGAGAGGATCTTCGCCAGGTAGTTGGAGAGCCCGCCGACGTTGTGCGAGATCGACATGTCGTTGTCGTTGAGGATCACCAGCATGTCGGCGTCGACTTCCGAGGCGTGGTTGAGTGCCTCGAAGGCCATGCCGGCGGTCAGCGCACCGTCGCCGATCACGGCGACCGACTTGCGCTCCTTGCCTTGCAGGCGGGCGGCGATGGCCATGCCCAGGGCGGCGCTGATGGAGGTGCTGGAGTGGCCGACGCCGAAGGTGTCGTACTCGCTCTCTGCGCGGCGCGGGAAGGCCGCCAGACCGTTCTTCTGGCGCAGGGTGCCCATCAGCTCGCGGCGTTCGGTGAGGATCTTGTGCGGATAGGCCTGGTGGCCGACGTCCCAGACCAGGCGGTCGTCCGGAGTGTCGAAGACGTAATGCAGGGCGATGGTCAGCTCGACCACGCCGAGGCCGGCGCCGAAATGACCGCCGGTCTGGCCGACGGTATACAGCAGGTACTGGCGCAGCTCGTCGGCCAGGGTTTCCAGGTCCGCCTCGCCCAGCCGGCGCAGTTCGGCCGGCGAAGAGGCGCGGTCGAGCAGGGGCGTGGCGGGGCGCTCGCGGGGAATCTCATGGAGCGTCTTGGGCATCAGGCTGTCGTTATGCAATCCGGAGAGGCCAGCAGTTTACCTGATGCACCGGCCGCGCCCAAGCAAGGGAGCCCCTACCTTTGCCGGGGACTTCCGACGACCCGTCGGTCAGTTGCGTCGCTCGACGATGTAGCGGGCCAGTTGGCGCAGCGGGTCGGCGCTCGGCGGAAAACCGTCGAGGGCGGCCAGGGCCTGGTCGCGCAGCTCCAGGGCATAGCCTTTGGCGGCCTCCAGGCCGAGCAGGGCGGGATAGGTCGGCTTGTTGTGCGCCTGGTCCTTGCCCTGGGTCTTGCCGAGGGTGGCGGTGTCGCTTTCCACGTCGAGGATGTCGTCCTGCACCTGGAAGGCCAGGCCGATCGCCTCGGCGTAGCGCTCCAGGGCGGCCAGCGCGGCGGGCTCGGCGCGACCGCTGGCGAGGGCGCCGAGGCGCACGCTGGCTTCGATCAGCGCGCCGGTCTTGTGCCGGTGCATGACTTCCAGGGCCGCCTGGTCGAGGGCCACGCCGACCGAGCCGAGGTCGATCGCCTGGCCGCCGACCATGCCGGCGGAGCCTGCGGCGCGCGCCAGGCGGGTGAGCATTTCCAGACAGACGGCATGTTCCTGCGGATTGCGCCGGGTGTCGGCGAGCACTTCGAAGGCCAGCGCCTGCAAGCCGTCGGCGGCGAGGATCGCGGTGGCCTCGTCGAAGGCCCGGTGGGTGGTCGGCTGGCCACGGCGCAGGTCGTCGTCGTCCATTGCCGGCAGGTCGTCGTGGACCAGCGAGTAGGCATGGATCAGCTCCACCGCGCAGGCCGCGGCGTCGGCGCGCTGCGGCGCACCGCCGAGGGCCTCGCAGGCGGCGTAGGCGAGCAGCGGGCGAACCCGCTTGCCACCGTTCATCACGCTGTAGCGCATGGCCTCGTAGAGGCGTTGCAGTTCTTCGCGGGGAGCGACGAACAGGGCGTCCAGGGCGGCATCGACGCGCGCCTGGCAGCGCGCCTGGTAGGCCGCGATCATGCCTCGTCGCCTTCCGCATCGAACGGCGCTTCGCTGAGCTCGCCGTCGCGTTCGAGGAGGATCTGTACCTTCTGTTCGGCCTGGCTCAGCGACGTCTGGCATTCGCGGGTCAGGCGGATGCCCTGCTCGAAGGCGCCCAGCGACTCTTCCAGCGACAGCTCGCCGCTTTCCAGGCGTTCCACCAGGGTTTGCAGCTCGGTGAGGGACTGTTCGAAATCGAGGGTTTTCTTGCGGGCCATCGGGGGAGTCTCGGCGAGGTGTACAAAACCCCGCGACACTAGCAGAGGGGCGGGGGCCGGGCAAATCGGCGGAAGGTCGCTACGACCGATCGGGACGACCATGGCGGCGGCCTTGGCTAAGGTGGAGAGAGGTCCAGCGAGGAGGAGCCGACAGGCGATGCGCATCCAGGAGGTCCGGGAACGCAGTATTCCCCTTTCCCGTTACGCCGGCGTGGCGGCTGCCACCGGTGGTTTGAGCACCAGCCTGGTGGCGGTGCTCACCGATGCCGTGCGTGACGGTCGGCGTGTGGTCGGCTACGGCCACGCCTCGGTAGGGCGCTACGCCCAGGGCGGGCTGATCCGCGAGCGTTTCGCCCCGCGCCTGCTGGGGGCTCCGGCGGACAGCCTGGCGAGCGACGACGGCAGTGGCATCGATCCGTTGCGTGCCTGGGACCTGATGATGCGCGACGAGAAGCCCGGCGGCCACGGCGAACGCTGCGTCGCGGTGGGCGCCCTGGACATGGCCCTGTGGGATGCCGCGGCCAAGGCCGCCGGCCTGCCGCTGCATCGCTTCCTGGCGCGACGCCTGGGGCTGGCGGAAGACTATCCGCAGCGCGTACCGGTCTACGCCGGCGGCGGCTACCCCTATCCGCACGACGACCTGGGACGCCTGGAGGAGGAGCTGCGGCGCTTCGTCGATCTCGGCTACACCCACGCCAAGATCAAGATCGGCGCGGCCGGGCTGGACCAGGACCGGCGCCGTATCGACAGGGCGCTGCGGGTTCTCGGCGACGCTTCGCGGCTGGCGGTCGACGCGATGAACCGCTACGACGCGGGGGGCGCCGTCGACGCAGCGAAAGCCCTGGCGCCGCTGGGGTTGTGGTGGTTCGAGGACATCTGCGACCCCCACGATTTCCCTACCCAGGCCGAAGTGGCGGATATCTATCCGGGGCCCATCGGTGCCGGCGAGGCCTTGTTCTCCCTGGCCGAGGCTCGCCTGCTGGACCTCTACGGCGGCTTGCGGCGGGAGCGCGACGTGCTGGTCTTCGACCCCGTGCATTGCTATGGCCTGCCGGGCTACCTGGCGATACTCGACTACCTGTGCGCCCGGGGTTGGCCGCGCGCGGCCTTCCGCCCGCACGCCGGCTACCTGTTCAGCCTGCACTTGGTGGCGGCCCTGCGCCTGGGCTGGGCCGAGGCTACGCCGTCGGCTTTCCGGCCATTCGACGATTTCGCCGGTGCCCTGCCGTTTTCCTCGGGACTGGCGGGGTTGCCACAATCGCCTGGTATCGGCTTCGAGCGCCAGGCGACACTTGCCGGGCTGTTCCGCAAGCTTCTGGAGGTCTAGCGAACGGCGGTTGGCTGGGGTTGTGCGGAGGCATTAAAAAAGCCGGCTTGTGGCCGGCTTTTCTGGGGTGGGGTTGGCTTACTTCTGATAAGCCGCGCCTGCCTTAGGAATTCTGCATCGACGAGCCGAGGGCTCGTGAAGGAGGCGCTACTCTAGCAAACTCGGCCGGTCCTGCCCAGCATCCCGCGGGGCTCTATTTCGCCGGCTGCGAGCGGCGCCTGGCGAGAGCGCTCAGCACTTGGGCGACGAGGGCTTGGCCGGCTTGCTTTTCTTCACCGGCGATGCCTTGGGTAGCTGGGGCGCGGGAGCGGTATCCGGACTCAGACCCTCCACGCGGTAGCGCCAACCCTTGATGGCTGAGACCTGCCCGTCGGCGAAGCCCTTGCTGTCGGTCAGTTGCAACCAGTACTGGCGCTCCAGTTCCAGAAGCTGGCCCTGCAGCGTGCCGCCGGCGAAACTCTTGAGCGTGAAGGTCAGCAGCGGTTTTTGCCGCGAGGCCTTGGCCGGCGCGACCTCCAGCAGCCTGAGCGCAGCGAACAGGCGTGCGGCCTGCTCGGCTTCCGCCTCGCCCATCAACTGTGGCCTGGATGGGAACTGTCGCAGGCGGATGCCATCGTCCTTTTCGCTGGCTCGGGAAATGTTCAGCCGTACACCGTTGCCATAGGACAGGGTCAGCTCGCGCAACTGTTCGAATGGCAGGTCGGTCAACCGAGGGTCGAGCAGGGCCAGGTCGTTGACCGGCAGGCCGACCGTTCGGTCGATCAGCCAGGCCCGCTCATCGTCGGCCTGCCTGACCAACTGCCCGCCCTGCGAGGTGCGCTTGCCCAGCAACAGAACCAGCGGCGGCGCGTCGCCGCGCTCCAGGGTGATCCGGCTGGCCTGGCCCTTGCCCTGGTCGGAGAGTCCCATGCGCTCGCGGTTTTCCGGCGAGGCGCTCTTTTCCTCCAGCAGGCGCGCGTCGGCCAGGCTGCGCAACAGCTGCCGGATGGTTTCCCCCGAGGCGGGATAGCCGTCCTTGCTGGCGAGCGTCCAGTCCTTGCCATCGCGCCTGGCACGGATCGTCGGTTGGCCGGGGGTGGCGATGCACAGCGCGGTCACCTGGTGCGGTTTCAGCCCTGGCAGCCAGGCGCGGCTCGCAGGCGGTTGCGCGGGTGGTTGCTGCCGTTCGTGGAGCCAGCCCAAGGTTCCGGCGAACAGCGCCAGGGCGAGAGCGAGTCCCGCTATGCTACCCAGGCGCATGTCAGCCCCTCCTCCGGCGCATGCTGCGCCAGCTCCAATGCAGCAGGAGGAGCAGGGTGAGGAGCGCCGGCAGCAGGACCGTATTGGCCAGTTTCACCTGTTCCGCCAGGCGCTCGACATCGGCATTCAGTTGGAACTGCAATTGACGCAGTTGCTGGCGGATGCGCAATTTGTCATCGATGAAGCGGCGCAGCGTCGCTTCCATTTCCGGAGTCACCTCCTGGCCGCCGTCGTCCATCGATTGCTGCAGGGCCCGCAGGTTCTTGTCGGTATCGTTGAGGCTCTGCTGCAGCGCGTTGAGCTGTTCCTGGGCGCGCATCCCGGCCTCGCGGCGGAGCGCTTCCACGCGGGTGAACGGGCGCTTCGTATGGCCTCGCGAGCGTAGGTCGATCAGCGCGTCCGAACCGGAGAGGTAGTCGAGGGCATTGCCGACGAACAGGTCGTTGTCCGCCCATACCTGCGGCTCGTTGTGGCCGGGCTGTTCCTGGAGCCAGAGCGGATTGCTCAGCAGGTCCGTATCGGCGACCAACAGCACATGGATGTTCGCGCTGTCGCTCAGGCCTTCGCCTTGCTTCCCGCGGTCCGCAGGGAAGGCACTCGTCGCCGGCCCCTCGACCTTGGCGGCCAGCACGTAGCGTTCCCCGGTCGGGACCAGGGTGGCGTTGAGCTGCTCCGTCGAGGATTGGCGGAAGCGTTCCAGCGACAGCGGCATGCTGTGCGCCGAGCTGTGCAGCAACGGAATGAAGCGCGTCGAGGCTCCGCCGAGAGGTTCGAGCAGGCCGACGCTGGCGAGGTTGAGGCTTTCCAGGCCGGTGGTCAGCACGTTGTCGTGGGGGAACGTGTCGCCGGGGAGGTGTAGCCAGGTCGGATTGCGCTCCGGGCGACGTTCGGCGTTGGGCTTGATCATGGCGAACGAGGCATCCGCCAGCAGGGTATCCGGCCGCAACTGGACGCCCCAGGAGCGCAGCAACGGGGCCAGGTCGGAGCTTTTCCCGCCGTCTGCATCGGCGAGACTCAGAGGGTCGACGAAGGCCAGCAGCTTGCCGCCGCGCAGGACGAACTGGTCGATGGCGTATTGGGTCTGTTCGGACAATTGCTTGGGGTGCACCAGCATCAACACCGAGACTTCGGCGGGGATTTCCGTCGAAGCGAGCCCCAGGGTGCGGATGTCGAACTGTTGGTAGAGCTTGTCCATCATCGCCCAGGGCCTGCTGCCCGGCTGCCCGTCGGTGGGCGCCTGCCCGGTCATCGGCAGCGAGCTCATCAGGCCGACTACCGTGCGTTCCCGCTGTGCGAGTGCCTGGACCAGGCGGCTGAGATCGTATTCCAGAAGCGGCTCTTCTTCCGGCGAGAAGAACGGGATCACCTGGAGGCCGTCGGTCGGGTTGGTGGCCGCCAGGCCAAAGTAGATGGCTTCGCCATTCGGGCCGATGGGCGGCGCCTGCAGGCCGAAGCGCGCGGCACGGTCCTCGTCGTCGGAGAATGGCAGGGGATCGATCACGAACAATCGGACATTGCCATGGCTCCGCCGTGCATAGAGGTCCAGCACTTCCTCGACGCGGCGGGCGTAGTTGCGCAGGGCGGGTAGGTCACTGGCGCGGCTTTTCGAAAAGAACAGGTAGAGGTTGAGCGGTTCGTCGAGGCTGTCGAGGACTTCCTGGGTGCCGGCGCTGAAGGTGTAGAGCTTCTGCTGGGTGAGGTCGAACTGCTGGTCGCGCAGCAGCAGGCTGGACAGCAGGTTGAAAGCGAGGAACAGCAGGCCGACCAGCAGCAGGCCGACGCCCGAGTACAGGGTTCGTTTCATGGGTGTTTCCTACGCCGCCTTTTTCAGGTCGATGATGATGGTGGTGGCGACCAGCCAGGCGACGATCAGGCTGAAGAAGTAGGCCAGGTCGCGGACGTCGAGCACGCCCCGGCCGAGCGCCTCGAAACGGACCAGCACGCTCAGCGAGGCAATGCCGTCCAGCAACCATTGCGGAAGCCAGCCGGAGAGCGCCTGTTGCACGTGGGGAGTGCCGGCGCCGACGAACAGCAGGCAGACGAGAACGGTCAGGGCAAAGGCGATGATCTGATTCTTCGCCAGCGCCGACATGCAGGATCCGATGGCCAGGTAGCCGCCGGACAGCAGCCAGCCGGCCAGGTAGCCGGCGATGATCGCGCCGTTGTCGGGCGAGCCGAGGTAGTTCACCGTCAGCGGCATCGGGAAGGTCAGCAGCAACGCCAGCCCGGCGCAGAACCAGGCCGCCAGGAACTTGCCGGTGACCAGGGTGGCGCGGGAGACGGGCAGGGTCATCAGCATCTCGATGGAGCCGGACTTGCGCTCCTCGGCCCACAGGCGCATGGCCAGCGCGGGGATCAGCAGGAGGTAGAGCCAGGGCAGGCTGGAAAAGAACGGCGCCAGGTCGGCCTGGCCGCGCTCGAAGAAGTCGCCCAGGTAGAAGGTGGCCACGCCGGAGAGGACGAGGAAGATCAGGGTGAACACATAGGCGAGCGGCGTGGCGAAATAGCTGCCCAGCTCGCGTCTGAAAATGGTGCCGATGGCGGTCATGCGGGGGTTTCTCGGGTCAGTTGGCGGAACACTTCTTCCAGTTGGCCGTGTTCGGTACGCAACCCGGATACCCGCCAGCCGTTGCCGTGGATCAGGCGGTTGAGCGCGGGAAGGATCTGCGCGCCGGGGCGGGCCAGGATGGTCAGGGTGCCGGCCCGGTCGGGGCGTCCTTCGATACCGGCGACGCCGGGGAGCATGGCGATGGCCAGCGGGTCTACCGGTGCTTCGATGCTGAGGCTGACGGCATGGTGGTAGCGGCTGCGGGTCCTGAGTTCGCCCGGGGTGTTGTCGGCCAGCAGGCGGCCGCCGTTGATCACCAGGGCGCGGCTGCACATGAACGAGACTTCCTCAAGGATGTGCGTGGAAATCACCACGATCTTGCTTTCCGAGAGGTTCTTCACCAGTTGCCGGACCTGGTGCTTCTGGTTCGGGTCGAGGCCGTCGGTGGGCTCGTCGAGCAGGAGCAGCTCGGGATCGTGGAGGATCGCCTGGGCCAGCGCGACGCGACGCTTGAAGCCCTTGGACAGGGTTTCGATGATGCTCCTGCGCTCATCCCGCAGCTCCATGCAGTCCATGGCGCTGTCGATGCGCCGACGTTTTTCCCGTCCGCTGTAGTCGCGGATGGACGCGACGAAGGCGAGAAAGCCCTCGACCGTCATTTCTCCGTAGCTGGGAGCGTTCTCCGGCAGGTAGCCGATCAGCTTCTGCGCCTGGCGCGCCTTGTCCTGCATGTCGAAGCCGAAGATGCGTACGCTGCCGGCGCTCGGCGCGAGGAAGCCGGAAAGCATCTTCAGGGTGGTCGACTTGCCCGCTCCGTTTGGGCCGAGGAGTCCGACGATCTCTCCCCGGTCGATGCGGAAGCTCAAGTCGTTTACCACCGTCCGGCCGGAAAAGCGTTTGCTCAGTCTGTCTATGTCGATCATGGTTTCACTGGAAGTTGAGCCGTTTGCTGTTATGCGTAGGGGATCGCATGAGCGCGGTAGATTACCGGGAGTTATTGGCTGGTTTTTCCAGTGGGATCTTTTTGAGATTAGTTACTTATATTGTTGGGAAACTTCCTACGAACTATCGTTAAAAGATGGAAGTTATCGAGACTTCCAGGGCAGCCCTGGAGCTGGCGCAGCGCCTTGGTTCCGCTGCGGGAACGCGGCCATGTCGCGCTCGCTGGTGCCTATGTTGGGGACGCGTCGATTCCCCCTGCGGAGTTTCACGAGGGAAGGCAGTTGCCGTTTCGATAGACGGGAAGCGGAATAGCCCGGCCGCCTGGATATTCCGGACTTCGAGACCAATGCAAGTTGGAGGAAGACCCGACTTCCGCCAGTACCGGTTATTCCTCGCCTTTCAGCAGCGGAAGGCGAATCTCGAAAGTGGTGCCCTGGCCAACCTGGCTCTGGCAGCCGATCCTGCCGCCGTGCCGGTCGATCACCGTCTTGACCATGGCCAGCCCCAGGCCCAGGCCGGCGCTGCCCTCGGCGGAAGCGAAGCGCTGGTACTGGCTGAACAGGCGCGGTAGTTCAGCGGCCGCGATACCTTTGCCCTGGTCGACGATCCGGCAGCTCAGCCAGTCGCCTTCGAGGCGGATGCTCAGGCTGACGACGGTCCCCGCCGGGCTGTACTTGACCGCATTCTCCAGCAGGTTGAACAACGCGCGCGTGAGCAGGCCGGGGTCGGCCCAGACCATCGGTTCCTGCTCGTCGTCCCAGTCGCGCCGCAGGTCGATGTCTTTCTGCTGCGCGAGGGGCCAGAGTTGGTCGGCGGCGTCCATCGCCAACATGGTGAACATGCACGCTTCGAAGCGGTAGGCGTCGGATTCGGCCTTGGCCAGTTGCACGAAGGCGTCGGTCAGGCCCAGGGCGCGACGGACCTGCTGCTCTATCTGTCGGTAGACCTGCTGGCCGGCTTCGTCCTCGGCGGGGCGGACGTCGAGCAGGGCGAGGATCGCCGAGTGCGGCGCGCGCAGGTCGTGGGAGAGGAAGCGCAGGAGGGTGGCGCGCTGGCGCTCGGCATCGCGTTCGGCGCTCAGGTCGATCAGGCTCACCAGCCAGCCGATGGCGGTTTCGCTTTCGACCGGCAGCAGGCGCGCCAGGTCGAGGCGCAGGTCGCGTTCCCGATGGTCGCGGAACTCGATGGCTTCCAGGGTTTCCAGCGTTGGGCGGGCGCCGCCGGCGAGGCTCGGATGGCCGAGTTCGGCCAGGCACTGGCGCAGTTCGGCGCCGCGCAGCTCGCCGCCGAACAGGTCGCGTGCCTTGCGGTTGGCCAGCAGGATCTGCCCCTGCGGGTCGCAGATCAGGGTCGCCACCGGCAGGCCTTCCAGGCCGTCGGCCATGAACCGCCGGCTGTCGCGGGTGCGGCTGACCGCCTGCTCCAGGGCGGCGATGCGGTTCTGCAATGGATCGTTGCCGGCGCGCGGGGGGCTGGCCCGCTCGGGCAGCACCTTGGGCTCGCGGTCGAGGCGCGCCAGTTCCCAGCCGAAGTAGGCGAGCACCGCGTTCAGCCGGCGCCAGCTCCAGATCAGGTAGGCCAGCAGCAGGCCGACCAGGCTGGCCAGCGGCGACCACCACCAGCCGTTGAGCAGCAGCGCCCAGGAAAGACCCAGGGCCAGGGCCGCGCAGGCCAGGGTGAGGAGCAAGGCGTGGCGCGAGCGGAACAGCATCAGGCCGAGCAGCAGCGCTACGCTGGCGGCGGAGAGCAGGGCGGCGAGCCAGGGTTGCAGGTCGACGGCGGTGCGCTGCTGCAACAGGCCGTTGAGGATGTTGGCCTGGATCTCCACCCCCGGCGTGGTGCCGAGGCTGGCCGACAGGGGGGTGACATAGCGGTCGCCGAGGCCCGGCGCGGTGGCGCCGACCAGGACCAGGCGGTCGCGCAGCAGGCTGTCCGGCACCTCGCCGCGCAACACGCTGACGTAGGGCACGCTGGGGAAGCCCGCGTCGGCACCGATGAAGGGAATGCGGATGGCGTGGTCACGCTGCCAGCCGGGCAGGTTGCGCATGTCGTCGAGGCCGGGCATGGGCATGGCGCCGGCATCGGCGAATGCTTGCCAGGCGAGCAGCGGGCGCGGCTGGCCGAGCGGTCCTTCGCGCAGGTAGACGCTGCGCACCGTGCCGTCGCTGTCCGCTTCGACGTTGATATGCCCGATGCCGGCGGCGCAGCCGGCCAGCGGCGCGGTCGGCGGTATCTCCCGTGGCGGTTCGCCGTAGCGCGGCACGCTTTCGCGCAGCAGTGGCAGGAGGACGTTGCCGGCCCGGCACAGCGATCTTGCCAACTGGCGGTCGCTGTCCGGATTGGAGGAGGGTTCGCTGAAGATCACGTCGAGCAGTACGCTGCGTGCGCCGGCGGCGGCCAGGCGATCCAGCAGCTCGGCGTGGACGCTGCGCGGCCAGGGCCAGCGACCGAGGCTTTCCAGGCTACGGTCGTCGATGGCGACGACGAGGATGCGCGGATCGACGGCCAGCGGGGCGAGGTTGCGCAGGCGGTCGTAGAGCAGGTTGTTCAGCGGCAGGCCGCTGCTCAGCGAAAGCACGGCGGTGAGCGGAAGGAGCAGCAGGCTGACCAGCAGCCATTCGCGCACCAGGCCGCGGAACAGCCGCTGCGCCTGGCTGGGCTCGTCCTGGCGGTCGAGCGCTTTCATCGGCGAGGCCCCGGCGCCCTATCGGGCACTGCCGCCTCGCGGGTAGTAGAGAATGTCGTAGACGCTGGTCTCGCCCTCCAGGCCGTCGTTGTCGAAGGCCGAGAGACGGACGTGGTAGAAGGCCGCCTTGAGTCCGCTGAAACTGACTTCCGGGGTGCTCGAGAAACGCTCCTGCTGGATGCGCAGGAAGTCCGGATCGCTGGCTACCTGGGCACGGTAGCGCTTGGCGCCGTGCAGCGGGGCAAGATAGAGCTTCCAAACCGGCGACTCGCCGTGCTCGCCGCCCTGGCCGCGCAATTGCGGGGCGGGTAGCAGGTCCACCGGCGTCAGCTTGCCCTGCGGCTTGACCTTCAGGCCGCGGCGGGCGTCGACCAGCACGTCCTCGTCCGGCTCGGCCTGCGCCGCCTTGCGGGCCGGGCGCCTGCCGTTGAGCGGCAGGTCGTCGCTGGTCAGCTCGCGGTTCACCGCGACGCGCCCGTCGAGCACTTCGGTCAGCGCCTGGCCGTCTTCGGTGCGGGCGCGGAAGTGGGTACCGCGCACGCCCAGTACGCCCACCGGGGTCAGCACCTGGAAGCGGTCGTGATCGCTCTTTCTCTTCAGGACATAGGACTCGACCTGCCCCGCGCGCAGGGCGATCTGCGGAATGCCGGTGTCCTCGTCGAGGTGCAAGGTGACTTCCGAACTGGAGGGCAGGACGATGCGGCTGCCGTCGCCGAGCAGCAGGCTGACGAAGGCGGTCGGAGAGGTCTTGACGCCTTCCAGTTCGTCGATGTCCATGCCTTCTTCCAGGGGTGTCTGGTTGCCCTTGGCGTCGAGCTTCCAGGCGTCGCCGGCGAGATAGAGCACGCTGGCGGGGAGCGGCTGGGGCAGGCACGTTTCGCCCTGCTCGATGAACGGTGGCCGTTTCGTCTTGGCCGGCGCGGCCGCGACGGAGCCGGCGAGCAGCGTCAACAGTCCGCCCAGCGCCAGGGCGGCGCAAGCCGGAAAGAGGGATCGGGAAGTAAGGGCGAGGGCTGTCATAGGCTTCACTGGGCGGCGGGTCAGGTATCGCTGGCGGTCCGGTCAGGCTGCAATCTGCCTGATCGGGCGCCGGTTTCGCAATCCTTGCAACGACATCGGGAGCCCGCAGGCTCCCTTGTCGTTTCCTCGGCCGCAGCGCCTGGCGGTTGGGCCAGGCGCTTCGGTTCAGTCGTTCTTGTCGCCGATCAGGCGATAGGCCAGGGCGCCGAGTACCGCACCGAGAATCGGCGCGACCCAGAACAGCCACAGCTGGGAAACCGCCCAGTCGCCGACGTACAGGGCGACCGCGGTGCTGCGCGCCGGGTTCACCGAGGTGTTGGTGACCGGGATGCTGATCAGGTGGATCAGGGTCAGGGTCAGGCCGATGGCGATCGGCGCGAAGCCCTGCGGCGCGCGCTTGGAGGTGGCGCCGAGGATGATCAGCAGGAACATGCCGGTAAGTACCACTTCGCTGACCAGCGCGGCTTGCAACGAGTAGCCGCCCGGCGAGTGTTCGCCGTAGCCGTTGGAGGCGAAGCCGGCGGCCAGGTCGAAGCCGGCCTTGCCGCTGGCGATCAGGTACAGCACGCCGCCGGCGGCGAGGCCACCGAGGACCTGGGCGACGACATAGGGCAGCAGTTGGCTGGCCGGGAAGCGCCCGCCGACCCACAGGCCTACCGATACCGCGGGGTTCAGGTGGGCGCCGGAGATCGGGCCGATGGCATAGGCCATGGTCAGCACGCTGAGGCCGAACGCCAGGGCCACGCCGAGGTAGCCGATTCCCAGCTCCGGTACGCCGGCGGCGAGCACTGCGCTGCCGCAGCCGCCCAATACCAGCCAGAAGGTGCCGAAGAACTCTGCTCCGTATTGCTTCATGATGAGGTCCTTTTCAGATCCAGGATGGGACGCGGATCGAGGCGTCCGGATAGCGGGAGGGGATGATTCGAACAAGGAAGGGGAGATGACACATCCGTGTGTCGAAGCCAGCCCTGGGGGGATTGGCTCGGTTGCCTGGGGCGATCGTCCGTCACCGACCCCTGACTGTGGTTCGAGTGGTCTCGTCCCACGGCCCGCCGGAGCGGGTTTACACATCCCTGTGTCGGAGCAATCCATTTGCTCCTTGGCCTACTCAGCGGTTGGAAATCTACCAAGCGCGATTTGTCTGCTGTGAGATTTGCCATATTTCTTCAGATTCTTCCGCGCTATTTCAGATTCGTCGCGTTCAAAACACCCAGCGCAACTCGTCACGCACGCTGACGGCGCCGGACAGGCCGACGTTCCACATCTCGGCCCTGGCGCGGGCCGGGCCCTCGAGGCCGAGCGGAGTGGCGAAGGACGGGCTGGCGGTGCCCTGGCTGAACGATGGGGCCTGGACCGGACCGGCCGGATGGCTCACCGATTCCAGGCCGAGGACCAGGGCAAGGCAGGAAAACTTGCCGAGGGCCTGCAGGTTGATGTCACGCAAACGTTGGCTAACTGGCCGGAAACCCATGGCTACGACTCCTTGATAGGTCAGGCTGGCGCTGGCTCACGGGCTCTTCGTCCCGCTTAATGGCTATTTGGAATCAGGCTATCAAGGGCTGGTCGCGACCAGAGAGATTCGTCACAATTCTTCAGATTTGTACGTAATTCGCCGTTCCTGGAGCGAAAAAGGGGCGTTAGCCCGATTGAACAGGACCAGCTTTTATGCGTGTCGCGATACTGGACGACGAGTCGGCCGAACTGGACCGGGTCGAGCAGACCTTGCAGCAGATACCCGCGCAGGGCGAACAGGCCTGGACGGTGCACCGTTTCGCCCGTGGCGAGGACCTGCTCAAGCAGCTCAAGCGGGAAACCTTCGACCTGCTGATCCTCGACTGGCAGTTGCCGGACCTCAGCGGCCTGCAATTGCTGCGCTGGAGCCGTGAGCACCTGGATGCGCCGCCGCCGGCGATCATGCTGACCAGCCGTGACGCCGAACAGGACATCGTGCAGGCGTTGAACAGCGGCGCCGACGACTATGTCAGCAAGCCGTTCCGACCCAACGAACTGAAGGCGCGGGTAGCCGCCGTGCTGCGTCGCCACGGGGGAACGCGTCCCGCGCAGCATGAGGTGCAGACTTTCAACGACCTCAGCTTCGACGATGCCGAGCTGACCGTGACCCGGGCCGGCGCGCCGATCAGCCTGACCGAGCGCGAATACCGCCTGGCCCGCTGCCTGTTCGCCAACCTGGGACGGCCGTTATCGCGGGAATATCTCTACGAGCGCTTCTGGCCCCACGAGGAAGTGTTGTCCTCGCGGCCGCTGGATACCCACATCTATCGCCTGCGCAACAAGCTTGGCCTGACCGCCGAGCGCGGTTGGCAGTTGCTGACCATCTACGGCTACGGATATCGGTTGGAGAGCGTGGCGACGGTCGACTGAGCGGAGCGGGGTGGCGAGACCGACCTTGGCGGTCGGCGAGGGAGAATGAAAAAGCCCCGCGGCTGCGGGGCTTCTTTTCGGCGAGGCGCGCTTACTTCTGGAACGCGGCCACGGCCTTGGTGATCTCGGCGCGGGCGGCGTCGGCGTTGCCCCAGCCTTCGACCTTGACCCACTTGCCTTTCTCGAGATCCTTGTAGTTCTCGAAGAAGTGCTTGATCTGCTCCAGCAGCAGGGCCGGCAGGTCGGTGTATTCCTTCACGTCCTTGTACAGGACGCTCAGCTTGTCGTGCGGCACGGCGATCAGCTTGGCGTCGCCGCCTGCCTCGTCGGTCATGTGCAGGACGCCAACCGGGCGCGCGCGGATCACCGAACCGGGAGCGACCGGATAGGGGGTCACCACCAGCACGTCCAGCGGGTCGCCGTCGTCGGCCAGGGTGTTCGGGATGAAGCCGTAGTTGGCCGGGTAGAACATCGGGGTGGCCATGAAACGGTCGACGAACAGGCAGTCGGTGTCCTTGTCGATCTCGTACTTGATCGGCGCATGGTTGGCCGGAATCTCGATAGCGACGTAGATGTCGTTCGGCAGGTCCTTGCCGGCCGGGATCTTGCTGTAGCTCATGGGTGACTCCAGAGGTTTCTGGCCAAAAAAGAGGCCGCGATTATAGGCATATTCGGTTGTCGATGCCATGTACCGGCATTCAGCCGTTAGTCGTGTCGCCCGCCGCCTCGCGGTAGTCCGGATGCTCGGCCTGCAGGCGGCGCAGGCGTTGCAGTGGGTCCTGGCGGTAGAACAACTGGAGCTGCCGGTATACCGCCGGATAGGCCTCGTGGAGGAGATCCGGAGCGGTGAAGAAATACTCGCTGGTAACGGCGAAGAACTCCGCCGGATCTTCCGCCGCATAGGGATCGATGGCGGTCTGCGCGTCGGGATCGCGGTCGAGCAGGGCGTTCATCTCGTCGTAGGCGGCCTGCATGGCGCTCGCCCAGTCGCCGATGCGCATGCCGGCGTGCAGCGGCGGCAGGCCGTTGGCGTCGCCGTTGAGCATGTCCAGCTTGTGCGCCAGTTCGTGGATCACCAGGTTGTAGGCATCCCAGCCACCCCCGCCGACGACGCCGGGCCAGGCCAGGACCACCGGCCCTTGCAGGGAGGTCTCGCCGCTGCGTTCGTCGTCGAACTCATGGACTACGCCGCTGGCGTCGCGGTGTTTCTGCGGGCTGACGAAATCGTCGGGATACAGCACCAGCTCGTGGAAGCCCTGGTACCAGTTCAGCTCCGGCAGGTGCAACAGCGGCAGTTGCGCCTGCGCCGCCAGCAGCAGGCGGCCGAAGTCGTCGAGATCGACGCCGGCGAGTGCGGTCAGGTGCTTGTCGGCGAGAAACAGCACGGCCCGCTCGCGCAGGCGGCGGTCCTCGTCGGCGTCCAGGCCGTCGAGGATCGGCAGGTGCCGGCGTACCCGCTGCCAGAGCTCTTCGGCCACCGGGTGGCGCGCCAGCAGGCGCCGGCGCCGCCAGGCGCGGAACGACCACATGCTCAGTCGCTCTGGGCCTTGGCCTGTTTGGCGGCGCTCGCCTGCAGGCGATGGCGAATGAAGCCGAGGATCATCGGCAGCAGCGACAGCAGGATGATGCCGATCACCAGCAGCGACAGGTTCTTCTTGATGAACGGCACGTTGCCGAAGAAGTAGCCCAGGGTCACCAGGCCGCCGACCCAGGCCACGGTGCCGACCACGCTGAACATGACGAAGCGCGGATAGTGCATCTTCGCCATGCCGGCGACGAAGGGCGCGAAGGTCCGCACGATGGGCAGGAAGCGCGCCAGGGTCACGGTCTTGCCGCCGTGGCGTTCGTAGAACTCATGGGTGCGGTCGAGGTAGTCGCGGCGGAATACCTTCGAGTCCGGGTTGCTGAACAGCCGCTTGCCGAGGGTCCGGCCGATCACGTAGTTGGTGCTGTCGCCGGTGATCGCCGCGACCATCAGCAGCCCGCCGAGCAGCCATGGGTCCATGCCGCCGGTGGCGCAGATGGCGCCGGCGATGAACAGCAGCGAGTCGCCGGGGAGGAACGGAGTCACCACCAGGCCGGTTTCACAGAAGATCACCAGGAACAGGATGGCGTAGATCCAGACGCCATAGTTGCTGACCAGCATGGCCAGATAGGTATCCAGGTGGAGAATCAGATCGATTGGGTTGAAGTCCATTGAGCAACCTGCGGAGACAACGCGTTGAGCGGCAGAGGGCCGCCATTATAGGGGGGCGTCCGGATGGGTGGGGGGCTGTTTGTCGCGATCCCGGCAAAACCACTGATTGCAGGATGTTTCGGTAATTTTTCCGAAATTGGTCGGCATAAAGTCTGCAAGAACAGGAGAAATTTCTAGCAGGGAAGGGCGTGCGATGACACTCCAGCCTTTTGCCCAGCCACCGCTCAGTCTCGCCCTGGGCGCCGGGCGCGACTTGCCGGGGCAGGCCGCGCGGGTTCGCGCCGAATGGCTCGCGCCTCGCCCCGGACGGGCTCCGGCGTTTCTCCTGGCGCTGCTCTGGGGACGCGGTTGCGCCAACGTGGTGCAGGCCATCGAAGGCCATCTCGACGCACTGTTCGCCGACTACGCCTGTACCCCCGAGGGTTGGCCGGAAGCGCAGGCGGCGCGGCAGGTCCTGGCTTCGCTGAACATGCAGCTGTATCGCCGGCGCCGCGAAGGCGAGCCGGGCGTGCTCGAGCTGGCGGCGGGGTTGCTGCTGGTCCATGCCGGGGGCGTGCACTTTCTCCAGTGCGGCGCCGTCGGCCTGCTGCGTTATCGCCAGGGCAGCCTGCAGCGCATGGGAGGGAGCGGCCAGCCGCTGGGTAGCAGCGCGGAGCTGGCGCTGGTCCAGCACAACCTGACCCAGGTGGCCGGCGAGCCCTTGGTGCTGGCGCCCAATCCAGCAGGCTGCGCATCGGCCAGCGCGGCGGAGCGAACAACTGGAAGGCATGACGACGCAACCGGGGCGACGACAATACTCGCGGCAGGCTCTCCGCACGGCAGCGCCGCAGTGCCCATTCGCGCTGCCAGAACGCTTCGTCGGCATCGGCCGCCGCGAGCAGCAGCAACGCCTCGCGTCCTTGCTCGTCGCAGGCGCGGAACAGCCGCCCGGGCGGGCCGAACGCGCAAGCAGCCTGCAAGGTCCAGCCATCCACGCAGTCGCCGGGGCACGCCGCGCCC
>NZ_SCND01000587.1:0-2115 GCF_005503585.1 Pseudomonas sp. 2VD | reverse complement strand
CCGCTGGACGGCATCGCGTTCCATCCGTACTACACCGTGAAGGATATCGTCGGTGTGGTGGTGTTCCTGTTCATCTTCTGCACCGTGATCTTCTTCTTCCCGGAAATGGGCGGCTACTTCCTCGAGAAGCCCAACTTCGAGATGGCCAACCAGTTCAAGACCCCCGAGCACATCGCTCCGGTCTGGTACTTCACCCCGTTCTACGCGATCCTCCGCGCGGTTCCGGACAAGCTGATGGGCGTGGTGGCGATGGGTGCGGCGATCGCCGTGCTGTTCGTCCTGCCGTGGCTGGATCGCAGCCCGGTTCGCTCGATCCGCTACAAGGGCTGGCTGAGCAAGCTGTGGCTGGTGATCTTCGCGGTGTCCTTCGTGATCCTCGGCTACTACGGCGCCCAGGCTCCGAGCCCGCTGGGTACTACCCTGTCGCGCGTTTGCACCGTCCTGTATTTCGCCTTCTTCATCCTGATGCCGTTCTACACCCGGATGGAGAAGACCAAACCGGTTCCGGAAAGGGTGACTGGCTGATGAAAAAGCAATTCGCTGCACTGATTCTGGCGGTACTGCCAGTCCTGGGTTTCGCCGCTGGCGGCCATGGGCCGCAACTGGATCATGTCGACATCGACCTGACCGACAAGGCGGCCATGCAGGATGGCGCGCGTACCTTCGCCAACTACTGCATGGGCTGCCATAGCGCCAAGTTCCAGCGTTACGAGCGTGTCGCCACCGACCTGGGCATTCCTGCCGATCTGATGATGGAGAAGCTGGTGTTCACCGGCGCCAAGATCGGCGACCACATGGACATCGGCATGAAGCCGGCCGACGCCAAGACCTGGTTCGGCGCTGCTCCGCCGGACCTGACCCTGGTTGCCCGCGTACGCGGCACCGACTGGCTGTACAGCTACCTGCGCTCGTTCTACGAGGATCCCAAGCGTCCGTGGGGCGTGAACAACGTGATCTTCCCCAACGTCGGCATGCCGAACGTCCTGGCGCCCCTGCAGGGACGCCAGGTGATCGGCTGCAAGCAGGTACAGGTGGTCGAGGATGGCAAGAAGCAGTTCGATCCGTTGACCGGTACCCCGCTGACTCACGAAGCTTGTGACCAGTTGACCGTGGTGCCGAAGACCGGCGAGCTGAACGAAGCCCAGTTCGACGAGAAGGTCAAGAACCTGGTGACCTTCCTGGCCTATTCGGCCAACCCGAACAAGCTGGCCTCCGAGCGTATCGGTACCTACGTCCTGCTCTACCTGGCCTTCTTCTTCGTATTCGCCTATCTCCTCAAGCGCGAGTACTGGAAGGACGTGCACTAACCCGCACGTTGGTCTTCGAAGCGCGCGCCCTACGGGGCGCGCGCGTCTTTTCACCTCCCACAAGTCGACCTGCGAGGAGGGCTCCATGGCTTCAATCAACAAGCTGACCTGCTATTCCGACCCTGCCGATCATTACTGCCATCGCATCCGCCTGGTCCTGGCCGAGAAGAACGTGGCGGTAGAGGTGATCGATATCGAGGCGGGCCGCTGTCCGCCGATGCTGGCGGAGGTCAACCCCTACGGTAGCGTACCGACCCTGGTCGATCGCGACCTGGCGCTGTACGAGCCGACGGTGGTCATGGAATACCTCGATGAACGCTATCCGCATCCGCCGCTGCTGCCCGATTATCCGGTGAAGCGTGCCAACAGCCGCCTGTTGATCCATCGTATCCAGCGGGACTGGTGTTCCCTGGTGGACCGGATCCTGGATGCGCGCAGCAAGGAGGCCGAGCGGGTCCAGGCGCGCAAGGAGTTGCGCGAGAGCCTGACCGGGGTTTCCCCGCTGTTCGCCGACAAGGCATATTTCCTCAGCGAGGATTTCAGCCTGGTGGATTGCTGCCTGTTGCCGATCCTCTGGCGTCTGCCGCTGCTGGGCATCGAGTTGCCGCGGCAGGCCAAGCCGTTGCTCGACTACATGGAGCGCGGATTCGCCCGGGAAAGCTTCCGGGCCAGCCTGTCTTCCGTTGAACGAGATATGCGTTAAGGAACATGAAGATGAATTCCAGCAGCAAGATCGACGACTCGCTGATCGACACCAAGGCCGCGGTGAACATCGCCAAGGCCGATCCGGCCCTGGACAAGGACTCTC
>NZ_SCND01000586.1:0-2123 GCF_005503585.1 Pseudomonas sp. 2VD | reverse complement strand
CCGCCACATCATCTGCAACGTACTGTTGCCGGAGGCGCGACCGGGCATCGTCGGCGGCTTCACCATCACCCTGGTGACCATGATCAACTCCTCGGCCATGGCCGGCGCGATCGGTGCCGGCGGCCTGGGGGACCTGGCCTACCGCTACGGCTACCAGCGCTTCGACACCCAGGTGATGCTCACCGTGATCATCGTCCTTGTGCTGCTGGTCACGTTGATCCAGTTCGGCGGCGACCGCCTGGCCCGCCTGCTGAACAAACGCCTGTAGAATCCGCCCTCCCGGCCTGGGAGGGCTGGCGCTTTGCCGAGGGCGACAGGAACCAGCGTCGCCGCGACAGCGCATCTTTCCCCCGCGCCGGACAGACCTGTATCTGTCGTCCTGCGGTCATCCGGCGACGCCAGACTGGTCGGCAATCCCGTGAAAAAGAAAGAAGGAAAGGCGCCTTATGCGGCAAAGATTCTGGCAAGGAACATTCAAGACCCTGGGCCTCCTCGGCCTGACGGCGGGGCTCGCCGCCCAGGCCGCGGAGCCGTCCGGCAAGGCCCTCAGCGCCGCCGCCGGCGTGCCCTGGCCGGCGGTCATCGCCCACCGCGGCGCCTCGTACGACGCCCCCGAGGAAACCGCCGCGGCCTACCTGCTGGCCCGCGACCTCGGCGCCGACTACCTGGAAGCCGACGTGCAGCGCAGCCGCGACGGCGTGCTGGTCGCCCTCCACGACGACACCCTGGAGCGCACCACCGACGTCGCCGAGGTCTTCCCGGGGCGCGCCAAGGACCCGGTGAGCAGCTTCACCCTCGCCGAACTCAAGCGCCTGGACGCCGGCTCCTGGTTCAATCGCGCCTTCCCCGAGCGCGCCCGGCCCGGCTTCGTCGGCCTGCGCATCCTCACCCTCGACGAGATGCTCGATATCGCCGAGGGCGGCGCCAACAAGCCGGGCCTGTACCTGGAGACCAAGGTACCGGCGCAATTCCCCGGCATCGAAGACGACCTGCGCAAGCTGCTGGAACGCCGCGGCTGGCTGCAACCCCGCGAGCGTGCCGCCGCCGGGCATGTCGACGTGGCCCACGGCAATGGCCGGGTGATCCTGCAGACCTTCGAGAAGAGCAGCCTGGAACTGCTGCAGGAAAGCATGCCGCAAGTGCCGAAGATTCTCCTGCTGTGGCTCGGCGACGGCTACCTGGAAGCCCGCTCGCCAGTGACTTTCAAGGAATCCGGGGAAACCGACAAGGCAGCCTTCTACGCCAGGCAGGAAGTGAAGTCCGAAGCCGAGTTCGGCGCCTGGCTGGACTGGGCCAAGGCCCACGGCGCGCTGGGCACCGGGCCCTCGGCGACCCTCAGCGAACGCGGCGAACAGAGCTATGCCGACCTGGTGAAACCCTGGATGAACCGCATGACCCACGCGCGCGGGCTGTTCATCCATGCCTACTCGGTGGACTCGGCGGAAGACTTCAAGGCCCTAGGCGCGGCCGGCGTCGACGGTTTCTTCACCAACCGCACCTCGGAACTGCTGAAGTTCCAGGGCCGCCCGGCGGCGCAAGACATGGACGCGCTGCTGCGCCGGCACGGCTATTGAGCCTCGGCCTGGCCGGCGGATGAGCGCGGGCGGCCATCCGCAGTTCCCGCTTCGGCGGCGCGGCGCTAGCCGGCGCTGTCGCTGCCGAAGCGTGCCAGCTGCATCTCGCGCAGCCGGCTGAGGGTGCGACGGAAGGCGAAGGCCAGGTAGCCCTCGGTATAAAGTGCCTCCAACGGCACCCTGGCCTCCAGGTAGAGCGGCACCTTGCGGTCGTAGCATTCGTCCACCAGGGCGATGAAGCGCCGCACGCCGTCGTCGTGCACCGACAACTGCGGCAATTCGCGATCCCCCGCCTCCACCAGTTGCGCGCCGTCCTCGGTGCCACGGGCTATGCGGCCTTCGCGCTGGCTGGCGCTCAGGCACGGCAGGTCGTCCATCAGGATCGCCCGGTAGCGGTCGCAAAGGCCGATGAAGTCCAGCGCCGACAGCGGTACCTCGCAGAGCTGCGCATAGCTGCACCAGAGCACCGACTCGCTGTGCCGGCGCACCGCCAGCGGGCGGTGCCCCAGCTCGATGGGCTGCGCGGACACCACTTCGCCGGCGCTCAGG
>NZ_SCND01000585.1:0-2128 GCF_005503585.1 Pseudomonas sp. 2VD | reverse complement strand
CGGAAAAGCCCGCTCCATGAATCGTCATGGAGCCTCCCATGTTTCAACTCCTTTCCTGGATATCCAGGAAGCCGTCCCCCACCCCACCAACCAAAGCTGCCCCAGGGGGATTCCTCCCTCCTCTGAGCAGCATGGAACTGCTCGGCACGCCTCGGCGCCGGCAGCTACTGGAGAACATCTGGCAACGTGCCTCGCTATCCAAGCAGCAATTCGAGGAGATCTACCGGCGGCCACTGGCCAACTATGCAGAGCTGGTCCAGCAGCTCCCTGCTTCGGAAAACCATCACCATGCCCATCCAGGCGGGATGATCGATCACGGCCTGGAGATCGTGGCCTACGCACTCAAGGTACGGCAGACCTACCTGCTCCCGATCGGCGCAGCGCCGGAGTCACAGTCAGCCCAGGCTGAAGCCTGGTCGGCCGCCGCGGCGTATGGCGCCCTGGCTCACGACATAGGCAAGATCGTCGTCGACCTGCAGGTTGAGCTACAGGACGGCAGCACCTGGCACCCTTGGAACGGACCGATCAACCAGCCATACCGCTTCAAGTACGTGAAGTCCCGCGAATACCAGCTCCACGGCGCTGCCTCAGCACTCCTCATCCACCAACTGCTACCGCGCACTGCACTCGATTGGCTCAGTCGCTTTCCAGAGCTGTGGGCTCAATTGATCTACCTGTTCGCTGGGCAGTACGAGCACGCCGGGATCCTCGGCGAGATCATCGTGAAGGCAGACCAGGCCTCAGTTGCACAGGAGCTAGGAGGCAATCCGGATCGAGCTCTGGCTGCACCGAAGCAGTCGCTGCAGCGGCAGTTGGCAGACGGCCTTCGCTTCTTGGTGAAGGACAAGTTCAAGTTGAATCAACCTAGCGGCCCGTCCGATGGATGGCTGACCCAGGACGCACTCTGGCTGGTGAGCAAGCCTGCAGCCGATCAACTGAGAGCCTACCTGCTGGCCCAGGGTATCGAGGGGGTGCCCTCCTCCAACTCGCCGTTCTTCAACATGCTCCAGGACCAAGCCGTCATCCAGACAAATGCCGAGGACAAGGCCATCTGGACGGCCACGATAGACAATGGTGCTGGGTGGAGAAACAAGTTCACGCTTCTCAAGATCGCTCCAGCCTTGATCTGGGCTGACCCTGCCGAGCGGCCTGATTCCTACAGCGGATCACTCATCATTGAAGAGGGCAACGCCTCCTCTGAAAAGCCGGAAACGACCTGCGAAATTCCCAACGATCCGATTGAACAGCAGCAAGCACCAGAAACGAAGATGACGCTCCACCAACCTTCGCCGAGCGTTGCGAAACCGGCAAACGACATACAGGCGATTGCAAAACCAACAACTGCTGATCAGGAAGAAACAGACGATTTGTACGCGCTTCTTGGTAATATCACTTCGCCACCAGAAGAGCTAGACACTAGCCACGACTCATCGGCTGCTTCTCCTATGAATACTCGCGGGGAGGAGAACCTACGGCAGCCACTAGGGATCAAGGAGCCAACAGATTGCGCTCCTGAAGCAATTGAAGATGTATTTATGCCTAGCAGAAGCACTGATCTGGGACAGGGATTCGTTGGCTGGATGAAATCTGGAATCGCGGCCCGACGCCTGTTCATCAACGACACCAAAGCCTTGGTGCATACCGTCGACGGGACCACCATGCTGGTCACGCCAGGAATCTTCAAGCGCTATGTCCAGGAGCATCCAGAGCTCGAAAAGCTGGCCCAGGCCAAGGAGACGACCGGCTGGAAGCTGGTGCAGCGCGCGTTTGAGAAACAGGGTTTACACCGGAAGATCAGTAAGAACCTGAACATCTGGACCATCAAGGTTTCTGGTCCTCGCAAGACGAAGGAGCTCAAGGCTTACCTGCTCCAGGATCCCAAACTGCTGTTCCCTGTGCAGCCTCTGGACAACCCAAGCCTCACGGTCATCACCGATGCCGAAGGAGGTGTGGAATGACGCCGCAGCAGCTCACCGAGGAGTACATCTTCGCGCACGATCTCCGAGAAGCCAGCGCGAAGATCTACCGCGCCGCGACCAAGGCGCTGCTCAAGCACTTCGGTCCTACGGCAACCGTACAGGACGTGGACCACAGGGCTGTCCTGGGATGGCGGCGCAAGGTACTGGAA
>NZ_SCND01000584.1:0-2141 GCF_005503585.1 Pseudomonas sp. 2VD | reverse complement strand
CGTCCACGCCATCGGCGACCGCGCGGTGCGCGAGGCGCTGAACGGCATGCAGCAGGCGCGGCGCGACCGCGACAGCGGCATCGCCCATTCGATCACCCACCTGCAACTGGTCAACCCCAAGGAATTCGAGCGCTTCAGGCCGCTCGGCGTGATCGCCTCGATGCAGCTGTACTGGGCCGCCGCCGACGGAACCACCGTGGACCTGATGAAGCCCTACATCAGCGCCTTCGCCTACCGCTACCAGTACCCGGCGCACTCCTTGCTGAGCAAGGGCGCGACCATCGCCGGGGCCAGCGACTGGCCGGTGTCCAGCCTGTCGCCGTGGAAGGCCATCCAGCAGGCGGTGACCCGCAAGGGTCCCCAGGGCGTACTCAACGCCGGCGAACGCCTGGACCGCCAGACCATGTTCTACGCCTACACCCGCAACGCTGCGCGGACCATCGGCCTGGAGCGCCGGATCGGCAGCCTGGAGCCGGGCAAGCAGGCGGACTTCATCGTCCTCGACCGCGACGTGTTCGAGGTGCCGGAGACGCAACTGGGCGAAACCAAGGTGCTGAAGACCTGGTTCGCCGGCAAGCCGGTGTATTCCAGCGAGGGCTGAGCCCGCTTCAGGCGCGCGGACCGATGCCGTACTTGCGCAGGCGGTGGGCGATGGCGGTGTGCGAGGTTTGCAGGCGCGCCGCCAACTGGCGGGTCGATGGATAGCTGACGTAGAGCTTCTCCAGCAGGGCTTTCTCGAAGCCCTCCACCGCCTCCTCCAGGCTGCCCACCTCGCCGTCGTTCTGCCGCGCCACGGCGGTGCCGGCGATCTCCAGGTCGCCGATATCCACCAGGCTGCTCTCGCAGATCGCAGCGGCGCGGAAGATCACGTTCTGCAACTGGCGCACGTTGCCCGGCCAGCGGTTGCTCAGCAGCGCCGGGTAGGTGCCCGGCGCCAGCCGGCACACCGGGCGCTGGATCTGCGCACAGGCCTGCTGCATGAAGTGCCGCGCCAGCAGCAGGATGTCGTGGCCGCGCTCTCGCAACGGCGGGACTTCCAGGCTGAGCACGTTGAGGCGGTAGAACAGGTCCTCGCGGAAGCTGCCCTCGGCGACCATCTTCTCCAGGTTGCGGTGGGTGGCGCTGAGGATCCGCACGTCGACCCTCACCTCGCGGTCGCCGCCGACCCGGCGGAAGCTGCCGTCGCTGAGGAAGCGCAGCAGCTTGGCTTGCAGATAGGGGGACATCTCGCCGATCTCGTCGAGGAACACCGTGCCCTGGTGGGCCAGCTCCAGCAGGCCTGGCTTGCCGCCGCGCTGGGCGCCGGTGAAGGCGCCGGGGGCGTAGCCGAACAGCTCGCTTTCGGCCAGGTTCTCCGGCAACGCCGCGCAGTTCAGCGCCAGGAACGGCGAGTTGTGCCGCGCACTCAGGGCGTGACAGCCGCGCGCCACCAGTTCCTTGCCGGTACCGGTCTCGCCGTGGATCAGCAGCGGCGCGTCGAGCGCCGCCACGCGCTGCGCACGGGTCTTCAGGGTGCGGATCGGCTGGGAATCGCCGAGGAGCATCTCGAACCCCTCGGCATGGTCATGGTGCAAGGCCGCCAGGCGCTCGCCGATGCGGTTCGGTTCGTAGAGGGTCAACAGGCCGCCGGCCAGGTGCCGCTCGCCCTCGCCCGGCCCTTCGGTGATCGGCGTGGCATCGAGCAGCAGGGCCTGGCCCATGAAGGTCACTTCGCGCAGCGGCAGGCGGAAGCCCTGCTCGACCAGCGCATCCTCCAGGGTTTCATCGTCGAACAGGCTGGCCAGCCTCTCGCCGGCCGGGTCGCGTCCGCAGCGCTCGCTGAAGGCCGGGTTGGCCAGCAGCACCAGGCCCTTGCCGTCCACCGCCAGCACCGGATCGGCCATCGCCGCCAGCAACGCATCGAGCTGCAGGCGGCGGCGCTGGCCGGGAAGGATGTCGACCACGGTCATCGCCTGCACGCCACGGATGCCCAGCAGCGCTGCGCGCAGTTCCTCCAGCACTTCGGGACTGAGGGTCGGCGCGTCGATGTAGACGTTCGGCGGCACCATTTCCACCGCATCCAGGTTCAGGTTGCGCCCACCCAGCAGCGCCAGCACCTCCTGGGTGATGCCGACACGGTCGATGAAGGAGACGTGGATGCG